>JAHFVB010000512.1 GCA_023264755.1 Mycobacterium sp.
TCGCCTCCATCCGCGGCGAGGTCATCGACATCGCCCTCGACCATGCCGTGATCGAGGCTGCGGGTGTGGGCTACAAGGTGCTGACCACTCCGGCGACGCTGTCCACGCTGCGGCGCGGCACCGAGGCCCGGCTGATCACCGCGATGATCGTGCGCGAGGACTCGATGACGTTGTACGGCTTCGCCGACGCCGACGCGCGGGACGTGTTCACCACGCTGCTCGGCGTGTCCGGAGTCGGGCCCAAGATCGCGCTGGCCACCCTGGCGGTGTACGACGCACAGTCGCTACGACAGGTGCTCGCCGACGGTGACGTCACGGCCCTGACCCGAGTGCCCGGCATCGGCAAGCGTGGCGCCGAACGGCTGGTGCTGGAGTTGCGGGACAAGATCGGGGCGGCAGCCTCGGGCGGGTCGGCACTGGCCGGCGGGCACGCGATCCGCGGACCGGTCGTGGAAGCCCTCATCGGACTCGGCTTCGCGGCCAAGCAGGCGGAGGAGGCCACCGACAAGGTGCTCTCCGACGATCCCGATGCCAACACCCAGACCGCCTTGCGCGCAGCGCTTTCCATGTTGGGCCGAAAATAGACCATGGGCAGGTTCGAAGAAGACGACCACGAGGACACCATCGATCGCGAGGTGTCCTCGGCCCTGACCGTCGGCGAAGGCGACATCGACGCCAGCCTGCGCCCACGCTCGCTCGGCGAGTTCATCGGCCAGCCGCGGGTGCGTGAGCAACTGCAACTCGTGCTCGAGGGAGCCAAGAACCGCGGCGGCACACCGGATCACATCCTGCTGTCCGGCCCGCCCGGGCTCGGCAAGACGTCGCTGGCGATGATCATCGCGGCAGAAATGGGCACGTCGCTGCGCGTGACCTCGGGACCGGCGCTGGAACGCGCGGGTGACCTGGCGGCCATGCTCTCCAACCTCGTCGAGCACGACGTGCTGTTCATCGACGAGATCCATCGCATCGCACGGCCCGCCGAGGAAATGCTGTACCTGGCCATGGAGGACTTCCGCGTCGACGTGGTCGTCGGGAAGGGCCCGGGAGCGACGTCGATACCGCTCGAGGTGGCGCCGTTCACGCTCGTCGGTGCGACCACCCGGTCCGGGGCGCTGACCGGCCCGCTGCGCGACCGATTCGGATTCACCGCGCACATGGACTTCTACGAACCCGCCGAACTGGAACGCGTGCTGTCCCGTTCGGCGGGCATTCTCGGAATCGCGCTCGGCAACGATGCCGGCGCGGAGATCGCCCGCCGCTCCCGTGGGACGCCCCGCATCGCCAACCGACTGTTGCGTCGGGTGCGCGACTACGCCGAGGTGCGCGCGGACGGCACCATCACGCGCGACATCGCGAAAGCCGCGCTCGCGGTGTACGACGTCGACGAGTTGGGGCTGGACCGGCTCGACCGAGCCGTACTGACCGCGCTCACCCGCAGCTTCGGTGGCGGGCCCGTCGGAGTGTCCACGCTGGCCGTTGCCGTCGGCGAAGAGGCCACGACCGTCGAGGAGGTGTGCGAACCTTTCCTGGTGCGGGCGGGCATGCTGGCCCGCACCCCGCGTGGCCGTGTCGCCACCGCACTCGCGTGGACGCATCTCGGCATGACACCACCCAGCGGAGCCAGCGGCTTGGGGCAAGTCGGCCTGTTCGACTAGCCAACTACGGAGGATGCGAATGATTACTGCCGGACTGATCTTCGCAGGGCTGGCTGCTCTGCTGCACGTGTACATCTTCGTACTCGAGTCGCTTCGATGGACGGCCCCCCGCACCCGCGCGGCGTTCGGAACGACGATCGAAGAGGCCGAAGCCACCAAGGTGATGGCCTTCAACCAGGGCTTCTACAACCTCTTCTTGGCGATCGTGACCGGGTTGGGAGTGGCCTGGATCAGCTCGGAGGGAACTGCCGTCGGTACGGCCTTGGTCTTCGCCGGCGCCGGTTCCATGTTGGCTGCCGCCGTCGTGCTGATCGTGTCGTCACCGGACAAGGCGCGGTCTGCGGTAATCCAGGGTGCACTGCCATTGGTAGCCCTGGTGCTATTGGCCATCGGGTTGTCGTCGACGTAGCCGTCGTCCGGCTGCCCGACGACGTATACCCGGTCGCCGCCCGCACGCTTGGCGGTGTACATCGCCCGGTCCGCCGAATGCACGAGGTATTCGGTGAACGTCCGCACGTCGTATTCGGGCACCCACGCGCATGGGGCACTATCCATTCCGATGCTGGCCGTAATGTTGCCCGGCAATTGGGCGATCTCGGTGCGCAGCCATTCGGCGAGATTGAACGCGTATTGCGCGCTGCCCACCACGGCGATGACGAACTCCTCGCCACCGACTCGGGCGATCACGGAGTCGACCCCGCGGGCCCGCCGCAGGATGTCCGCCACCGCGACCAGGGTTCGGTCGCCCGCCGCGTGCCCGGCAGTGTCGTTGATGCGCTTGAAGTTGTCGAGATCGATCATGACGATCGCGATGCGGGATGACGTGATGTCCAACGGAGGGGTGATCAACCCGCGAAGCGAGCGGTGGAAGCCGCGTCGATTGGGCAGCCCGGTCAACGGATCCGTATCCGACTCGAGCACGTCGACACCCAGGATGTGGATGAGCACCTGCGCGGAGAACGGCACTGCGACGACGGCCACGAAGAGCACGATGAGCCTGCTGGAGAGCAATGCGACGCTGACGTGGGTAGTACTGCGGAAGCTGCACACGATCGCCGTGAGCACGGCCACCCCCAGGGTGAGCGCCAGCAGTCGGCTGCTGTGGAAGAAGGCGACGTATCCGGTGAGCGCGGCGAAGGCGGCGCAGGTCTGCACTCCGACCCCGGCATTCGACTGGTTCAGACACACGGCGGCAATGGACACCGTCACCGCCACGGCGAAGAGCATCGACTGACGCTGAGTTGGCCACCGCGTCAACCACATTACGGCCATCGCCACGCACAACGTGGACACGACGACCGCGGTGACGGTGAATCCAAGGCCACCTGGGCCCACTCCGCCCCAGGCCTCCAGGAGCGGCACGGCCCCGATCGACACGACGATGACCGCCATCATGTAACGCGTAAAGCGCTGAAAACCGTGAGTTGCAAGATAGGTGGACAGCCACTCGTAATGGTCGGGTTGTCGCCACCAACGGCGCATCCAATCCACCTCTGGCGCTCACCTTGCAGAATCGACGGCCCTAAACCGCGGAACGGCCCCGGGACGAATGGTCTGGAAGTCGGCTCCTACCGACTAGCCGAATTCGAATAGTACATGCCGCATCTAGGGTTTGCTGGACGAATTAATGGACCTACTGAATGACAGGTAACGGCATCAATTGGATGGCTGCCTGCAGCTCGACCGCGGGGCCGAATGACGCTCGCGCGGCCGCGCCAGCCGGTGGGGAGCCTGCGACGGTGTCGGCGACGCCACGCCGACCGGCGGGGGAGCGCGAGCTCGGGCGCCGGCTGGCCCGTGCCGAGGCCGTTTGACGTGGGAAGGGTTCAGGACGTCCGCGAAATGGGTACGCAGGCCGTGGACTAGGCGACTAGGGAGGCCGACGTGACCGATATCGATACCCGTGCCCGTGTACGAGGTGGGCGACTACGGATGCCCAGGAGCCGCGGTGCGGCGAGCGGACTGCTACTGATCGTGCTCGGCGGGTGGGGTGCAGTGGCGCCATTCATCGGTTCGAACCTCGACTTCGCGTATCAACCCAGCCAGGACTGGTCTGCTGCGCGGGGTTGGCTCGAAGTGTTGCCTGGCATTGCCGCGGTACTCGGCGGAAGTTTGCTACT
>JAHFVB010000513.1 GCA_023264755.1 Mycobacterium sp.
TCAGCCCAAGGGCCTCCCGGCGCGCGGCGACCGCCGACGCGGAGGCCTGCGCACCCAGCTGCGCCTTGACTGGGTCCATCGGAGAAATGTGCTGCAGCAGGAACATCACCCCGGTGAGCGCGACCAGGATGGCCGCCATCGCCCCTAGCCGGGTGGCTACGAAGGTCTTCATCTGGACCCGCTACCTCGTCTTCATCAGGTTGCGCAGGCAATCCCCCGCGATGTTTCCGACAAGCGCAAGCACCAGCACGCCGAGTCCCGGCATGACGGGAATCCACCACTGCTGCAGGAAGTAACTCAGGTTTCGAGCCGAGTCGGCACCCAGTTCGGGGGCCGGAGCGGACTGTCCGAGCCCCAGGAAGGACAGCCCGGCCAGGGTGAGGATCAGGGTGCCGAGGTCGAGGCTGGCGGCGACCAGTGCGTTGGGCACGGCGCCCGGCAGCAGGTGACGTCGGGCCAGTCTGAATGGGCTGACCCCCGCGAGCTTGGCCGCCTCGACGTGCGGACGCGCCGCCAGCTTCGCGACGTCACCGCGGACCAGCCGCGCGTAGAACGGCCACCAGACAATCGACACCGCGATCAGCGTGTGCACGAAGCTGGGCCCGAGCGCGGCCACCACCGCGATCGCCAGGACCGGGGCGGGCAGCGACAGGAATCCGTCGGTGATGCGCATCAAGACCGTGTCGAGCCAGCCGCCGGTGGCACCTGCGATCAGTCCGATCGTTCCTCCGATGAGCAGTCCGACTCCGACGACGACGAGCGCGGCGAACCAACTGGAGCGAGCGCCGTAGAGCACCCGAGACAAGATGTCGCGGCCGACGCTGTCGCTGCCGAGTAGGAATCCGTGCTGTCCCGGCGCTTGCAACGGCATGCCGACGGGCAGCAGGGGGTTGTGCGGTGCGAGCACCGGCACGGCGATGGCAACCAGGGTCATGACGATGACCAGTGAGAAGCCGACCCAGTTGACGATCGTGGATCGCGACTGCGGAAGCGACCACACGCGGCCCCGGATCAGGGGTGCCGACGGTGCCGACGGTGCTGCGATCGCCATCAGCTGGCCCGCCTTTCGATGCACGCCACCTGATGCGGGTTGCCGGGTACGCCTTCGAGCCGGACGTCGAGTTCGGTGCCGCTGCAGGTGTCGATGGCGATCGGGCAGCGCGGGTGGAAGGCGCAACCGGTGGGTGGGGACAGCGGACTGGCGGGTTCGCCTGGCAGGATGCGGGATTCGCGCCCCAGGTCGGGAATCGAGTCGACGAGCGCTTGGGTGTAGGGGTGCGCGGGCGCCCCGATCACCTGGTCGGCCGGCCCGAGTTCGACGATGCGGCCGAGGTACATGACGGCGATCCGGTCGGCGACGACGCGGGCCACCGAGAGGTCGTGGGTGACGAAGACCACCGACATGTCGAGGCTGCGCCTCAGGTCGCCGATGAGGTTGAGCACCGAAGCGGCCAACGATACGTCCAGCGCGCTGGTGGGCTCGTCGCACAGCAGTACCGATGGCGGGACCACCGTCGCGCGCGCCAGCGAAACCCGTTGCCGCTGACCGCCGGACAACTGACCGGCGCGCGACTTGGCGAGTTCGGCGGGCAACCCGACGCGTTCGAGCGCATGGGCGACGGCCTCACGGCGTTGGGCCCGTGACATCCCGTGCAGTCGCTCGGAGATCAGTTCGCCGACCGACAACCAGGGCGTCAGCGACGCCCCTGCGTCTTGGAACACCATCTGTGGTCGCTCGCCGTCGGCCAGGCTGACCGAACCAGAGGTCGCCTTCTCGAGTCCGGCGATCACCCGTAGCAGCGTCGACTTGCCCGATCCGCTCTCCCCCACCAGCGCCACGGACTCGCCGTGGCCGACCCGCAGCGTGACTCCACGCAGGGCGTGCAACTCGCCGTGGTTGTCCTCCGAGCGGTCCAGCCAGCGCCTGGCCACTCGGAACGTCTTGGTGATGCCCTGCAGCACGATCGACGGCGGATGCTCGACCTCGTCCGCGTCAGTCGGTGCCGGCGGGAACTCCGGTTCTGCGGCGTTGGTCGCCGCCGTGCCGAGCAGTTCGGCGATGTCGGCGAACGGTCGCAGGCAGGCACTGACCCGGTCGGGTGCGACCACCACGGGTTCCGGCGGTTCGGCGGTGCAGTCGTCGGCGGCCAGCGCGCACCGGGGCGCGAATGCGCAGCCGGGCAGCGGCGTCACCGCGCTGGGCACGGAGCCCGCAAGCGCGGCCAGGCGCCGGTCGCGTGCCGTCTCCAGGGTGAGTCGCGACCGCAGCAGGCCGTGGGTGTACGGGTGCGCCGGCTGGCTCAGCACTGCGTCGGAGGGTCCGAGCTCGGCGATGCGGCCCGCGTACAGCACGGCGATGCGGTCCGAGATCTGGGCGGCCACTCCGAGGTCGTGGGTGATCAGCACGATGCTGCATCCGAGTTCGTCGCGAAGTCGTTGCAGCAGGCGTAGTACCTGGGCTTGGACGGTCACGTCGAGTGCCGTGGTCGGCTCGTCGGCGATGATCAGCTCGGGGTGGCCCGCGATGGCGATCGCGATCATGACGCGTTGGCGCAACCCGCCGGAGAGCTCGTGCGGGTAGGCGCGCATGCGCCGCTTTGGTTCCGGGATGCCGACGGCGGTGAGCAGGCGCAGCGCCTCGTCCTCGCTGCCGGCGGCTTCGGCGACCTGCTTGCCGATGCGCATGGTGGGATTCAACGAGGTCATCGGGTCCTGGAACACCGCGCCGAGATCCAGCCGCCGGACCTTGCGCAGCGCCTTGGCTTCGCCGTTGACCATGTCGGAGCCCGTGACGACGACGGCGCCGTCGACCTTGGCGTGTTTGGGGAGCAGCCCCAGCAGGGTGAACCCCAGGACGCTCTTGCCCGAACCGGATTCGCCGACGACGCCGAGGATCTCGCCCGGTGCGATCGCCAGCGACACTCCTCGTAGCGCATGCACGTCCCGACCGTTGCGACGGAACGTCACCCGCAGGTCGTCGACCGTGGCGACGGCGTCGGGGGTCGCCGGGACCGCGGCATCCACAGTCGGTGCATCCGCTGCGGAAGCGGTGATGCCCATGTGTGCACTCCCGGATTCGAGCTGGCGGTGCCGCGGCACTCCCGCGTGCCGCCTGCCTGTCACTTGACAGTTTTCACGTGGCTCGGGATCGATGGGTGTCGCTGGCGTAACCAATTGACGAAGCAAGTAACCGATTCGTATCGCGCGTTTCTATCGCGTGACAGAAATGGTTGCTTCGGTGAATGCGGCCCCCGATGCGACACGATGGAGCCCATGCCGCTCACCAAGGCCGGCCGCGCCAGACTCCACTCCCAGCGGCGTCCCGGCATGACTCCACGGGACGAGATCCTCGACGCGGCGGGCGAACTGTTCACCACGACGGGCTACGCCGGCACCTCGACCAGGTGCATCGCGGAGGCGGTCGGCATCCGGCAGGCCTCGCTGTACCACTACTTCAAGACCAAGGACGACATCCTCTGCGCGCTGCTTGGCCAAACGGTCGCTCCGACCCTGGCGCTCATTCCGCAGCTCCTGGGCGCCACTCCGGCGCTCACCGCGGCCGAGCACCTGCACGCACTGGCGGCCTTCGACGGAGACCAACTGCTCAGCGGGCACTGGAATCTCGGCGCGCTGTACCTACTCCCCGAGCTACGGGACGCCAAGCTGGAACCCTTCTGGTCGGACCGCGAACGGCTGCGGTTGCACTACCTGGCGCTGAGCCAGGCCGTCATCGAGCGCACCGGCGTCAACGCCGCTGCCGCCGACCTGCCG
>JAHFVB010000514.1:0-3275 GCA_023264755.1 Mycobacterium sp.
ACGCTGGCGGCTCTGATCCAGGCAGCTCCGAGGGAGAGCGCGACCCCGAAATGAGCAGCGTCGCGCCGAGTCCGGCGAGCAGGAAGACCGCGGCCAGGTAACTGCCCAGCGAGATTCCGTGTGCCATCGCCACTCGTGCGGCATCGGCGACCGCGGCAGTTTGCGGTTTCGCGCCAAGTCCCTCGATCGCTGCGCCGGCGCTGCCGACGACGGCGCGGGTCAACCGGTCGACCTGGTCGGCGGGAAGGCCGGACGTGGTCAATCGTGCGCTGAGTTGCGAGCCGAGCACGCTGAAGAACGTCGTCGTCAACACGGCGATGCCGAGCGCGGAGCCCAATTGACGGAAGACGCTTTGGACCCCGGACCCCTGTCCGGCACTCGGCTCGGGCACGTCAGCCAGCACCACGTTGGTCACCTGGGCCGTGGCGAAGCCCACCCCTACGCCGTAGAAGAACAGGGCCGCGGCAATCGCCCACCACGGGCTGTCGGGCCGGGCGATGAAACCCAACCCCGCCAACCCGATTGCCTCCAGCGCCAAACCCAGCCGAACCAGTCCGAGCGGCGACATCTTGGCGGCGAGTCCGAAACTCGCACCGCTCGCGACGAAGCTGCCCAACGCCACCGGCACCAGCGCCAGCCCCGCCTCGACGGGGCTGTATCCGAGCGCAAACTGCAGCCACAGGGGCAGGACGGCCACGATGCCGAACTCGCCGAGCCCGATGATCAAGGTGGCAATGTTGCCGTTGCGGAACGACGCGATGGAGAACAGTCGAACGTCCATCAGCGCCGCCGTCGGCTGACCCGGTTCACCGGCATGGCTCAACGCGACCTGACGCACCGTGAAGGCAGCCAGTGCGAGCACCGCCAAGACCAACGCGACGAGCACGGGGGACGGATCGCTACCCCACGTCAGCCCGAAGACCTGGAACGGCGAGACGGTACGGATCCAACCGTAGGTCCGTCCTTCGATGAGCCCGAAGGCCAAGAGCCCGAGCCCGACGATCGACAACGCCGCGCCGAGACCGTCCACCCGGCCCTTGGTGCGCGGCGAACGCGAGAGGAATGCCATGGCGCCGATGCAGATCACCACGACGAGCGGAATGTTGATGCCGAAAGCCCAACGCCACGAGGCATGTTCGGACAGCCATCCGCCCAGCAGCGGACCCAGCGCGGTCGCCGCACCGATGGTCGAGCCCCACACCGCGAACGCCTGACCTCGGGCCTTCCCGGTGAACGACGCATTCAGCAACGCCAATGAGGTCGGCAGGATCAGCGCCGCCCCCGCGCCTTGAAGAAAGCGCGCGAGCACGAGCATTTCGCCCGACGGAGCCAGTCCGGCCATCAGGCTCGTCACGCCGAACAGCAGCACCCCGATCAGAAACACCCGACGGGCGCCGAGGATGTCGGCCACCCGTCCCACCAGAAGCAACAAGGCGGCGAAGACGATGGCGTAGGACTCCTGGATCCACTGCGCCTGGACCGAAGTGACGCCTAGGTCGCGCACGATCGACGGAACGATCACGTTGACGATCGTGGTGTCGACCACGATCAGCGCCACTCCGAGCGCGATCGCGACCAACCCGAGCCACCGCTTCGCGGTATCCGAGACATGCATAGGAATTACCTTCACCGTGAAGTATTTTTACAGTGAAGTTATATCCGCTACAGTAGGTTGTCAAACACGCAACGAAGGAAGGGCGGCAATGGCGGCAACGGCGGAGTCGAACTCTGACGACGTCGCGGTCCAACGCGCCCGGCTGATGGAAGAGCTTCGCGGCTACGGCGCCACCTTCACCGAGTTCAGCCGACGGTTCGCAGCGTGGTTGCACCTGCACTACACGGATGCCGTCGCACTGCTGGAGATATCGTCCGCAGAGGAACGCGGCGACCCCCTGTCGCCCGCCCGACTCAGTGAGCGAATCTCGCTATCCTCCGGCGCCACCACGGCGCTCATCAACCGCCTGGAACAGGCCGACCACGTCGTGCGTACCCGCGAGCACTCGGACCGGCGAGTGGTGACCCTGCACACCACCGAACACGTGGGTGCGCTCGCGGCGGAGTACTTCGGTCCGATGGCGATGCGACTCGACCAGATGATGGCCAACTACTCCCCCGACGTGCTGCAACAGTTCGAGAACTTCGTCGTTGACCTCCGCCGCACCATGGAGCTTCAGCTCCACGACGACGGCGGCCGGCCCGAACCACGCTGAGTGCCACTAGTGTTTGGGTCACGCGCAATGGCACGTTCAACGAAACAGGAGAGTCTCATGGGCTTCGACCCCAAGGACGCCATCGAGGCCGTCAAGGACATCGCGACCAACGCCATCGAACGGTCGGCCGACATCGTCGAAAGCGCCGGACACATTCTCAAGGGTGACGTCTCCGGCGGCGTCGAGGGCATCGTCGCCAGCTCGATGGACATCGCCACGCACTCGGTCGACAGGATCCGAGAGGTCGTCGTCGGCAAGCCCGAAGACGAGCCGAGCAGCTGACCGGCTAGGCCGAATCCTCGACCGGCAGAAGCGCTTCCAACGCCGAACCGGTGATGCGGCGGAAGGCTCGACGCGGCCGGTTGGCATCCAGGATCGCGACCTCCAGCGTGGCGGGACCCAACGTCTTGGCCTCCGCGCCGTTGCCGGCTGGGGTGGCCCCGGCCGTCAGCGCATCGACTGCCACCTTGGCCGCCTCACTGAGGCTGGCGTTTTCGGTGTACGAGTCGTTGAGCGCGCTCAAGATCGGTTCGGTGGTGCCACCCATGACCACGAAGTGCGGCTCATCGGCGATGGAGCCGTCGTAGGTGATCCGGTACAGCTCCGGCGACTTGGTCTCGCCAAAGTGGGCGACCTCCGCGACGCACAGCTCGACCTCGTACGGCTTGGCCTGCTCGGTGAAGATGGTGCCGAGCGCCTGGGCGTACCGGTTGGCCAGCTGCCGACCCGTGACGTCGCGGCGCGAGTAGGCATATCCCTGGGTGTCGGCGAGTTGGATGCCGCCGCGCCGCAGGTTGTCGAACTCGTTGAACCGGCCGACGGCCGCGAAGCCCACCCGGTCGTAGAGCTCGCTGACCTTCTGCAAGGAACGCGACGGGTTCTCCGCGACGAAGAGCACACCCCCCGAATACGCGAGGGCGACCACGCTACGGCCGCGCGAAATGCCCTTGCGCGCAAGCTCGGACCGCTCGCGCATCGCCTGTTCGGGCGAGATGAAATACGGAAAGCTCATGGCTGCGCCTTACCAGTCTGATTCTCCGCGTCGGGACCGAGGGTAGTTGAGCG
>JAHFVB010000514.1:3285-3767 GCA_023264755.1 Mycobacterium sp.
GACCTCGCGCGCGACGGCCGCGATGCGTTCCTCCGCGACCTCGACCGCCCCTTCGGCTTCGATGATGACCGCCGTCGGGTAGATCCCGCGCACCAAATCCGGCCCGCCGGTCGCCGAGTCGTCATCGGCGGCGTCGTAGAGCGCCTCGACGGCGACGTGCAGGGCGGAGTCGGCGTCGGTGACCCGCGAATACAACTTCTTGATCGACGACTTCGCGAAGATCGAACCGGAGCCGACCGACTGGTAGCCCTCTTCTTCGACATTCCACCCACCGGCGGCATCGAAGGACACGATGCGGCCTGCAGCCTGCGGATCGGCGTCGTCGAGGTCGTAGCCAACCAGCAGCGGCAACGCCACGAAGCCCTGCAGGGCGGCCCCGAGATTGCCGCGCACCATGATCGCCAGCCGATTGACCTTGCCGGCGAAGGTCAGCGGCACGCCCTCGAGCTTCTCGTAGTGCTCGAGTTCGACCGCGTACAGCC
>JAHFVB010000515.1 GCA_023264755.1 Mycobacterium sp.
ATGCTGCGTTCCCGAGTCGGGCCGTACTTCAGTTGGACTACCAGCGACTTGCCCACGCGGGCGTCCTCGGTGCGGTAGTCGGTGATGTACCCCTCCTTCTTGAGGATCTCGGCGATGTTCGCCTTGATCTTCGAGTGGGGCAGCGTCACCTCGTCGTGGTACGCCGAATTGGCGTTGCGCAGACGTGTCAAGAAGTCTGCGATCGGATCCGTCATGGTCATGACAGCCGGTTCACCTTCCTCGCGGCGGTTCCCACTGGGTTCGAATCCCGCTGGGGCCTACCGCAATACATTTTCTAGTGGTCCGATTTGTCTGGGGGCTGTCTTACCAGCTGGCCTTCTGCACGCCTGGCAGTTCGCCGGCATGTGCCATCTCGCGCAAGCAGATTCGGCACAGGCCGAACTTGCGGTAGACGGCGTGCGGACGACCGCACCTATTGCAACGGGTGTAGCCGCGCACCTTGAACTTGGGCTTCTTGTTGGCCTTCTCGACCAGAGCCTTCTTTGCCATCTGTTCAGTTCTCCTTGAACGGGAAGCCAAGTGCACGCAGCAGCGCGCGACCTTCGTCGTCGGTCGTCGCCGAGGTGACGACGGTGATGTCCATGCCACGGGGCCGGTCGATGCTGTCGATGTCGATCTCATGGAACATCGACTGCTCGTTCAGGCCGAACGTGTAGTTGCCGTTTCCGTCGAACTGCTTGGCCGAGAGGCCACGGAAGTCGCGGATGCGCGGCAGTGCGATGGACACCAGGCGGTCGAGGAACTCCCACATGCGGTCGCCGCGCAGCGTGACGCGCGCGCCGATCGGCATGCCCTCACGCAGCTTGAACTGGGCGATGGACTTGCGAGCCTTGCGGATCTCGGGCTTCTGGCCGGTGATGAGCGCCAGGTCGTTGACTGCGCCGTTGATCAGCTTCGCGTCGCGGGCGGCGTCACCGACGCCCATGTTGACGATCACCTTGACCACGCCGGGGATCTGCATCACGTTGGCGTAGTTGAATTCCTGGTTCAGCGCGTCCTTGATTTCTTCGCGGTAGCGCTGCTTCAGGCGGGGCTGGGTCTTCTCTGCCGTGGTCATGCTCAGATGTCCTTGCCGTTGCGCTTCGAGAAGCGGACCTTCTTGCCGTCCTCGTTCTCGCGGTAGCCAATGCGGGTGGGGTTGCCGTCGGAGTCGACGACCATCACGTTGCTCACGTGGATGGGCGCCTCCTGCGTGACGATGCCTCCCGAGGAGGCACCGCGCTCGTTGCGCGAGGCGGCGGTGTGCTTCTTGATGCGGTTGACGCCCTCGACCAGGACCTTGTCGCGCGTCGGGTAGGCCGCGATGACCTTGCCCTTGGCGCCCTTGTCCTTACCCGAGATGACGAGGACCGTGTCGCCCTTGTGCACCTTCATTTACAGCACCTCCGGGGCCAGCGAAACGATCTTCATGAAGCGCTTCTCGCGCAGCTCGCGACCCACCGGCCCGAAGATGCGGGTCCCGCGGGGGTCGTTGTCGGGCTTGATGAGCACGGCTGCGTTCTCGTCGAACTTGATGTAGCTGCCATCGGCGCGGCGTCGCTCCTTGACGGTGCGGACGATGACGGCCTTGACGACCTCGCCACGCTTGACGTTTCCGCCGGGAATGGCGTCCTTCACCGTCGCGACGATGACATCTCCGATGCCGGCATATCGCCGACCCGAGCCGCCGAGCACGCGGATGCACAAGATTTCCTTGGCGCCCGTGTTGTCGGCGACCTTGAGCCGCGATTCCTGCTGAATCACTCGATCTCCTCGGTTTAATGCACGTTGAACAGATCAAAAGCAGCGCTGATCTACTCGACGTACGCGGTCTTCGTTGTCTAAGGGCACGCAGGGCTATCCCGGAAAGGACGGCCGAGGTCTGCCCAAGGCAACCCCTACATACTAGGTGAGCTCTGCGAATGCTCCAAATCGACGCCCACCTGCGATTTCGGCGTGAAAACGCGCGCTGGGCGCGCCTGAGCACGCCGAAATCACTCAACCGACGCAGCGAAAGCCGATGTGAGTCGTCGCGCTGTCCTGCGACTGTGAGGACCTGGCCGCGGGTCGGTAACGATGGCAGTACTCCGGGGCGCACAGATGTGAACCGCCCTTGAGCGCCTGGTTGACGGTCGGATCGGGATCGACCGGCGGTGGGCAACAGCCCTGGTCGGCGGCGCTCCGGTCATACCGCGTCGTCGTCCATTCCCAGACGTTGCCGATCATGTCGACCAACCCGAACCCGTTCTCGGGAAACGCGCCCACCGGCGAGGTGCCCACCCAGCCCAGCGCGCCGACGTTGCGATACGGGAAGCGGCCCTGCCAGGTATTGGCCATCAGACGGCCGCCGGGTGCGGCGTCCTCGCCCCAGGCGTAGGTAGTAGTGGTCCCGGCCCGCGCGGCGTACTCCCATTCGGCCTCGGTCGGCAACCGCCGGCCGGCCCAGCGCGCGTACGCGGCCGCATCCGGGTACGCGACCTGCACGACGGGATGGTCCGGCCGCTCGGCGAGGGCATCGATCGAGTCCGGCCCGAACGGGCGACGCCAATGGGCACCGGGGGCCCAGTCCCACCACTGCCGCCAGTCCCGCAGGTCAACGGGGCCTCTGGTCGGCCGGAACACCAGGGCGCCTGGCTGCAGATCCGCTTCGGCGACGCCGGGATACAGCGCCGGATCCAGTGGGCGTTCCGCGACGGTGACGTAGCCGGTGTCGTCGACGAATTCGGCGAACTGGGCGTTGGTGACCGGGTGCCGTTCGATGGCGAAGGCGGGCACCGTCGCGGTGCGCACCGGAGCTTCTTCGGGATAGAAGCTGGCCGACCCCATCTGGAACGAGCCGCCCGGAAGGGCGACCAGGTCGGTCAGCATGAGCTCACGGTATGCGTATCCCGAAGTCTCCCAGAATCACCTCGCTGGCGGCGTCGAAGCCCGGTGCCTTCTGCGGGCCTTGTACGTGGATGGCCACCAGGTAATTGGCCGCATTGGTCCAGACGTGTGCGGTGCGGTCGGCGTACTGCAGCGGCTCCCCACCGGACCCCGACCAGCTGCCGATCATCTTCTGGCCGCTGTATCCACAGAGTTCGGCCGGGAGCAAGCTCTGCGACGAGATCGGCGCCTTGTCCATCGCGTCTTCGTTGTACTTGTCGAACGCCTCCACCGGCCCGAGCTCGGTCGGCAGCACGGTGACCCGGCCGGACAAGCCGTCCGGGCCGGTGAGCTCCAATGCGTCGTCCGGGCCGATCTTGTTGGTCCACGTACCGGGCACGAGCAACTCGATTTCCGGCGTGCCCGGGCTCGAGGCCTTGACGTAGGTGATCGACTGCGTGTCCGGCGCGCGTTGCGGCGAAGCGCACGTCTGGGCGCCGGGGGTCAGCGGCGCTCGCGTCGTTTCGACCACTCCGAACGTCGGGGGACCAGACACGCCGGTCGGCGTCGGGCTGGTCGACGTGCCGGTTGCCGTCGTCCGAGTAGTCGACGGGTCTGCCGTCGACGTGGCAGCCGCCGTGCTCCCGTGACCCGCCACGGCGGTCCCCTGGCTCTGCTTGGCACATGCGGTCGTGCCGACGACGGTGGCGATGGTCCCGGCGACGGCGATGGCGACGGCGATCGACTTCACCGTTCAGTTCTTGGCGAAGGGCTGGGCGAGCTCCCGCTCGACGTCGACGTACGGCGTGCCCGAGATGTCCACGACCACCTTGGCGATGGTTCCGCCGGTGAACGCGAACGGCGCCTTGTACGCGCTGGACACGGGTTGACC
>JAHFVB010000111.1 GCA_023264755.1 Mycobacterium sp.
CCGGCGGGGATGGTTGGTGGGTTGGTAGACAATCCACTTGGCTATTGGGAGCCGCGCAAGGCCATCCATCTCAACGAATCGATCCTCCGTCGGCTCGGCAGCGCCGGGGTGGACCCGTCGTTGCGACTGCAGGAGGACGGTGCCGTCGGCGCCGAGGACAAGGCCGCCAGCGTCGCCAGGATCAGCGCGTATCTCTCCACGTTGCCCGCTGCGCCGCTCGTGGTGATCAAGGAGCTCCAGGTAACGGTGCTGTCGGACCTGTGGTTCGAGGCGGCCCGCCAGGCCGGTTTCAACGTCGCGACCGTGATCGCGGTACGCCATCCGCAGGAGGTCATCGCCTCCTTCGCCAAACGCGGAACCGGTACCTCAGAAGAGCTCTCGGCTGCGCTGTGGCTGAAGTACAGCCTGTTGGCCGAGCGGAACACGCGTGGCCTGCCCCGCGTGTTCGTCGAATACGCCAATCTGCTCGAAGACTGGCAGCGGGAAGTGCGCCGGGTCGCGACGGCGCTTTCGCTCGAACTGAACACCGAAGACGAAGGCGCGGTCGGGGAGTTCCTCACCCAAGACCTCAAGCACCAACGCCATGCCGGCGCGGTGAAGGAGTACTTCGGCACCGACTGGTTCTCGGTCGTCTACGAAACCCTATGTGCCGCCGCCCGTGACGAGCCGTGGAAGGAGTCCGAGCTGGACCGCGTCTTCGAGGCCTACCGGGGCAGTGAACGCGGTATCCGGGCGGCCTTCGACGACTTCCATCGCCTGCAGAAGGTGTCCTGGTTCACCCGGCCGTCCATCACCAGGCTGGCGCTCGAGGTCGCGGCCGTGGCCCACCGGCGCAAGGGGACCTGGGCCTAGCTAGCCGCTGGGCCTAGCCCGCTGCACAAGGCGTGGCTAGCAGTTCAGATGGCGCCCAGGCCGGTGGCCAGCAGCGCGGAGCCGACGATGGCGAAGATCGCCACCAGTACCCGCTGCCGGTGCGCCATCGTCCAGTCGTTGAGCCGGTTCAACACCGCATGGGCCCTGGCCGGTGCGGCCAGGTAGCCGACGAGCACCAGCTCGATGACGGCAAGCATTCCGACGAGATACACAGCTGCGGCTGCGACCTGCATTCCGACGGTGGCTCCCGACGTCGCGATGATGGCAAAGAGAAACAGCCCCTCACCAGGTGGCGGTCCGCCGAAGGTCAGCCCGACCGCGTATGCCACCCAGAGCGATCCGTTCTCCCAAGCGTTGTGAGCCCGGTGCAGTAGCCGCCGGAAGGTCGACGCACCCTCGGCCGGTACGTCCTGCGCGCGGTGCATCATCCGGCGGAATGCCGTCGTGTGTTCGGAGGGCGCTTCCGGCGCGCGGCTCAGCAACGACGAGTTTGCGGACGGGCCACTGGAGTCCGACGTCAGGGTCGAAATGGTGCCGTCCATTCCGGGCCGTTCTTGCCGTGCTTGGCCGCCCGGCTGGCTCAGCAGCTGCGCTTGGCGCCGCCGGCGCTTCAGACCGCGCACGGTGATCACCACCGCGAGCGTGAGCGCCACCACCCCTACGCCGGCCTGAAGGTGTCGAACGACGGAGTTCATGGCCGGGATGGTCGCACCCTGGGTGAACGAGGTGAATACCCCGGTGAGGTTGAGCAATATCAACGGAATGACCACCACGGGAATGGCGCCCGTCAAACAGCCCGCGCCGAAGGCGAGCACATTGCGCACCGGCCGCGGGCGCGAGATCACCAGAAGGGTGAGACCGATTCGCACCAGGTTCAACCCGGCCAAGAATGCCAGTCCCAGCACTGAGCCCCACATCAGCGAAAGACTACCGGTAGCCGGCGGGGTGATGTCTTCTTTGCGGTGGCCTGGGTTTTGCTACGGCTGGCCCGTTGGCCTGACTCGAGCCGGATTTCCCGCCGACGCCGACGGCGGCTTTATTCCGCCCGACACGCCGCAACGTCGACGACCACGCGCCCCGATCTTCCTCTGGCGGGTCGCTCGGATCCCGAGTCCTGGCCTTTTCAGGACCGTGATCAGCAAACGGCTGGCCAGCGGGGGGCGAATATCGGCATTCGGATGACCCATTCCGCTGGCAAAGCCCGTCGGCTTTTCGCGTTTTCTCCTGGCAAACGTCGCACACGTCGGGGAGAAAGCCTTAAGCTCGCCACATGACCAGTGCGACTTCCATCGATGGCGACGTCCGATCCCGGTATTTGGAACTTCTGCGGCGCAATCTCACCAGATACGGAATGCACGAGCAGATTCCCGAGCGCTGGCCATTGCGGCGGCGCCTGCTCTTCAAGGCGATGAACCGCTTGATCGTGCGAGCGCACGCGCATCGACTCGCCGCCACCGAGGCGGATGGCTCCCTGGCCGGTCCACTTGCGCAGCGCAAGCGCGATTTGGGCTTGGACTGGCCGGCCGAGGCCGAGACGATGATCGGCATGGAGCGGCTCACCAATCTTCAGCAGTGCGTGGAGACGGTATTGACCGAAGACGTCCCCGGCGATCTGATCGAGTGCGGAGTTTGGCGGGGCGGAGCCTGCATTCTGATGCGCGGCGTCTTGGCCGCCTATGGGGACCAGACGCGTCGGGTGTGGGTAGCCGATTCATTCGAAGGGCTGCCGCGTCCGGATGCCGCGAACTACAAGGCGGACAAATGGCTAAGGGCTGACCTGTTCTCGAGCATTCTCGGCGTGCCGGAATCCGAAGTACGAGCGAA
Organism: Mycobacterium sp.; assembly: GCA_023264755.1. Taxonomy (GTDB): domain Bacteria; phylum Actinomycetota; class Actinomycetes; order Mycobacteriales; family Mycobacteriaceae; genus Mycobacterium. The sequence goes on from JAHFVB010000111.1 coordinate 2,698, forward strand.
TTTCGAGCGCTACGGGCTGCTAGACGACCAGGTCCACTTTCTGCATGGCTGGTTCAAGGACACGCTGCCCGATGCCCCCATCGACCGCATTGCCGTATTGAGGCTCGACGGGGACCTCTACGAATCCACGATTCAAGCGCTCGACGCGCTTTACCCGCGGTTGTCTCCCGGCGGATTCTGCATCATCGACGACTACGAAATCGCGGCCTGTCGCCAAGCCGTCACCGACTATCGCGCAAAACACGGCATCACCGCCGAGATAATCGACATCGACGGCACCGGATCGTTCTGGCGCAAATGACCGCAAAGGCACGAGTGACCGGGAATGACCGGGAATGACCGGGCCTCGTAGGACGCTCCGAGTGGCCAAGGGTGGCTGCTAACATCGGCCCGGTGTCTGGACACGGCGGGCCGGTACGGATCGGAATTCTGGGTGCAGCACGCATCGCACCAATGGCGCTCGTCTTCCCCGCTCGGGGAAACGACGAGGTCGAGGTGGCTGCCGTCGCGGCCAGGGACATGTCCCGGGCCGAGGTCTTCGCAACCAAACACGGCATCGCCCGAGTGCACGGCAGCTACGAAGCGCTGATCGCCGATCCCGAGTTGGATGCCGTCTACAACCCGCTGCCGAACGGACTGCACGGAAGGTGGACCAGGGCAGCGCTCGAGGCGGGCAAGCACGTGCTGTGCGAGAAGCCGTTCACGGCCAACGCCGCAGAGGCCCGCGAGCTGGCCGAACTGAGCGCGCAGTCCGACCGGGTGGTGATGGAGGCCTTCCACTACCGCTACCACCCGATGGCACTGCGGATCGAGGAACTCGTCGCGTCGGGGGAGTTGGGGAAGCTGAACCGGGTGGAGGCTGCCTTCTGCATGCCACTGCCGAAGTTCTCCGACATCCGCTACGACTACGCGCTGGCCGGCGGCGCGACCATGGACGTCGGCTGCTACGCGGTCGACATGATGCGCACCTTCGGTGGATCTACCCCGGAAGTCGTTTCCGCACAGGCGAAATTGCGTGATCCACGGGTGGACCGGGCCATGACGGCCGAGTTGCGATTCGCCGGTGGGCACACCGGCCGCATCCTCTGCTCGATGTGGTCGAAGGACCTGCTGCAGTTGAGCGCCACAGTCGTCGGCGACCGCGGCCAGGTGCGGCTCCGGGTGCGCAATCCGTTCGCACCGTTCAGCCGGCTCTCGGTCGAAACAGCCGAAGGCAAACGCGTGGAACGCTTCCCGCGGCGGCCCTCCTACGCGTACCAGCTCGACGCCTTCGCCGCGGCGGTGCTGCGCGGCGAACCGGTCAAGACGACGCCGGAGCAGGCGGTGGAGAACATGACCGTGATCGACGACATCTATCGCGCGGCGGGCCTACCACCGCGGATGCCGACCGGACGCTAGTCGGTTCCGCCGGGCCGCAATTCGGGCCTGCTCGTCAGCTGGGGAAGTGCGCCTGGTCGACGTGCGCGGCCACGCGCAAGGCGTTGGCCGCGATCGTCAGGCTGGGATTCAGGCCGGTGCTGGACGGAAAGAACGAAGAGTCCACGACGTAGAGGTTGTCCACTTCGTGGGCCCTGTTCTGCGGGTTGAGCACGCTGGTCTTGGGGTCGGTGCCGAAACGGCACGTACCGCACACGTGACCCAGGTTCGCGTTGCTCTTCGCGGCTCCGATGGAGATCGTGCGAAATGGCTCGAACAGCTGTTTCATCTGCCGCAAGAACACCGGATGGCGCTCGATCTCGTTGGCGTGGAGCCGATAGTGGAGGCGTAGCCGTGGACGGCCGTCCGCACCGGGTCCATCGGCTGGCAGCACCCGGTTGTCCAGATAGGGCAGATCCTCCATCATCGAGGCCAGCACCACTCCGCCCCGGAAGAACCGTTCGTAGAACGGCCGCGCGGCGGGGCTCATCCGTCGCATCGCCTTGAGCAGCCGGCCCGGGTGGTTGGTGAAGTACTCCATGGGCGGCACCGCGCCGAGGGACTGCAGCGTGCCGTACTTCTGGCCCTCCCAGAAGTAGAAGTCGTTGAGCCCGAGTTCCTTGTTCTGGGCGGTGAACTTCGAGTCGTGCTCCGGCCACACCTCGATCAGGTCGATGAGGTGACGCATCAAGTTGCGGCCCACCCAGTCCGACCCGTTGGCCAGGCCGTTCGGCCATTCGGCCGAACTCGAATTGAGCAGGAGCACCGGGGTGGCCAGGGCGCCGGCGGCCAGCACCACTACCTTGGCCTTCAGTGTCAGAGTGCCGCAGGCGTGCTCGCAGATCACCTGCCGAACCTGGGTGCGGTCCGCCTCGAGGCGCACCACCCGACATTCGGTCAGCAGGTGGGCGCCGTGCTCGGAAACGGCTGGCAGCACGGCACTTCGCGCGGCGTCGGACTTGCACTGCTGATAGCAAAGATGGCCCGTGCACGTGATGCAGTCGGGCTTGTAGTCGCAAGACATCGGCAAGTGGTACGGATGCAGCCCCCGACTCGACAGGTAGTCGGCCAGCGGCTGATTGGCTGCTGAAAACGGGGGCGCCGCAGGCAAGTCGGCGTCGGCGGACTCCGGACGCAAGGGGTCGGGCTGGCCCCGCACACCGAGCATCGACTCGGCCGCGTGGTACCAGGGTCGCAGCTCGTCGTAGGTGATGGGCCAGGCTTCTGGCACGGTGGAATCGCCCGGGTTCTTGAAGTCCTGACGCGGAGTGAAATCTCGCACGAAGAAGCGCTCGCAGACCATGCCGTAGATGGCCGACGAGCCTCCGGTCCCGCTTCCGAGCACCGGCATGAACTGTCGCGGGCGGGGCCAGCTGATGTCTTCGATCTCGTCTGTCGACCGCCCGGAGCGGGCCAAGACGTCGCGGTAGACCTCATCGGATTGGCTGGCCAGCGGCGCAGCCAGTTCCGGCATGGCCGAGCGAATCGAACCGGGCGCCCCCGGCAGCGACGAGCGGCCCTTCTCGACGAACAGCACCTTGCGGCCGGCCCGGGCCAGCGAATGGCCCAGCATCCCGCCGCCCATGCCGGCGCCCACGACGATCACGTCCCAGACAGTGCGTTCCGCGTCGCGCGCATCCAGCTCGCCGTTGGCCAAATCGAACTCCTCAGCGAATTGCGGCTCAAAGCTATGCTCGGTCGAGCACGAACGTAGCATCCGCAACAACAGGCCGGTCGAATTCTTCCGCCCCAAGACTGACGACCGCTGCACCTGACTGGGTGCCAGAAGTGAAAGGTTAAGACCTGCTATGAAATTCGTGTTGGCCAGCTATGGAACCCGAGGCGATGTCGAGCCGTACATCGCCGTTGGTCGGGAACTGTTGCACCGGGGGCACGAAGTGCGCATGGCGGTTCCGCCCGACCAGGTCGGGTTCGCTGAGTCGGCTGGTCTCGCGGCCGTCGGCTACGGACCGGACGCGCGCCGTTGGCAGCAGGTCCACCGCGAATTCTTGGCGCGTTTGCCCCGTGGCCTCCGCCACCCCCGGGAGCTCGCCAGGTGCGGGCGCGAAGACTGGGCCTTGATCAACCAGTTCTGGACCGAGGCTGTGACCACGATGATGTCGCTGGCCGACGGGGCAGATCTGTTGTTCACCGGCGTGCTCGGCGAGGAACCCGCAGCCAATATCGCCGAGTACTACGACATTCCGTTCGCCACCATGCATTACTTCCCGTTGCGGCCCAACAGCCAACTGGTACCCACCGCGCTGGCGCCGCTCGGGCGCGCCGCGATGGCGATGTCCGAGTGGTTGATGTGGCCCGTGTCGAAGAAGCTCGAGGATGCCCAACGGCGGGAGTTGGGTCTGGACAAGGCCCGACGTCCGCCGCCGCGCCGGATCGCCGAGCGAGGATCGCTCGAAATCCAGGCCTACGACGAGGTCTGCGTGCCCGGGCTGGCCGCCGAATGGGCAGCCCACGCGCATCGCCGTCCCTTCGTCGGCGCACTGACCTTGGAACTGGCGACGGAGGCAGACACCGAGGTCGCGGCCTGGATGGCGGCCGGCACACCGCCGATATTCTTCGGGTTTGGCAGCATGCCAGTGGAATCCGCGGCCGATACGTTCGCCATGATCGCCGCGGTTTCCGCGGAGTTGGGTGAGCGGGCGTTGGTGTGCTCGGCGGGCAGCGACTTCAGCCACCTGCGCGGTTTCGAGCACGTCAAAGTCGTGGAGACGATGAACTACGCGGACGCGTTTCCGCGCTGTCGAGCGGTGGTGCATCACGGGGGTGTGGGCACCACTGCCGCCGGTCTGCGTGCCGGGGTGCCGTCGGTGCTGCTCTGGACGTGGGCCGATCAGAAGCTGTGGGCGAAGCAGGTCCAACGGCTCGAAGTGGGCCGCGCCCGCCAGTTCTCGGCGACTACGGCGGAGTCACTGCTCGAAGACCTCCGCGCCGTGCTCTCCCCGCAGTGCGTGTCCCGGGCCCGCGAGCTCGCCACCAGGGTGACGACGTCATCGGCCAGCGTGGCCTCCGCGGCCGACGTGCTGGAGGTATTCGCCGACCGGAGGCGGGTCGGTTGACCGGTATCGGTGGCCGTTTGCTCCGCCCTCCCGAATTCGCATTCGACCTGGCGCATCGGGGTAAACTGCCGCCGAATTGGGTGTGCGAGCTTCCGGCCGTCGTATCGCTGCGCGGGCACGGCAAGGTTGAAGGCGAGGATGCGCGATGAAATTCGTGGTAGCGAGCTATGGAACACGGGGCGATGTCGAGCCGTGTGCGGCGGTGGCACGTGAACTCCAGGAGCGTGGCCACGACGTCAGAATGGCCGTTCCGCCCAACCTCGTGGAATTCATCGAATCCACCGGACTGACTGCGTATACCTATGGGCCGGATTATCAAAAGATCCTGGATGCGCACCGCAAGTTCTACACGTTCTACTTCCGTAACTTTTGGAAATTGCGGGAAGTGCGCAGATTGTCCAAGGAAGCTTGGGCGCCGCGCCTGGAATGCTGGGGGGAGATGGGGCGCACGCTGACATCCCTCGCCGAGGGTGCTGACCTGCTATTCACCGGCTTGCCCTACGAGGAGGTCGCCGCCAATGTGGCGGAATTCCTCGACATTCCGTTGGCCGCGCTGCATTATTATCCGCTCCGGCCCAATGGCCAGCTGCTTTCTTTCTTGCCAGCTCCATTGAGTCGATTCGTCATGAAATTCCAGTATTGGCAGGTATGGCGCGAGACGCGGGGCACCGAGGACGCGCAGCGCCGTGAACTGGGCTTACCCAGGGCCGCCGCGTACCCGGCATGGCGCCGGATTCCCGAGCGGGGACCGCTGGAACTACAAGCGTATGACGAAGTCTGCTTTCCTGGACTACCGGCGGAATGGGCCAAATGGAATGGTCACCGGCCATTCGTCGGCGCTCTCACGATGGATATGCCGACGGATGCCGATGCGGAGGTGGCGTCCTGGATTGCCGCTGGACCAGCGCCGATATTCTTCGGTTTCGGCAGCATGGCGGTCGAATCCGCGGCCGACACGCTTGCCATGATCAGCGCGGCTTGTGACGAGCTGGGTCAGCGCGCGTTGGTGTGCGCGGCCGGCACCGACTACGCCGGTGTTCCGGAATCCGACCGGCTAAAGGTCGTGCCCGCAGTGAATTACACGACAACGTTTCCGGCCTGCCGGGCGGTCGTGCACCACGGCGGCGCGGGTACCACCGCGGCGAGCCTGCGGGCCGGGGTGCCTACGTTGATCCTGTCCACCGACCTCGACCAGACGCTGTGGGGAGTTCGGGTAAAGCGACTGAAAGTCGGTGCTGCCCGGCGCTTTTCGACATCCAATCGGCAGACGTTGGTCAAGGATCTGCGGCGGATCCTGGCCCCGGAGTATGCCATCCGGGCCCGTGAAGTCGCCACCAGGATGACGCCGGCCGCGGTAAGTGTTGCGGCAGCCGCCGATATCCTGGAGAATTTCGTCCGGCGCCCTGGCTGACCAGCGCATACCCGTTCGGACGAGCGCGGCAGCCGTGGTGGACCGCAGCGGCGTCATCCGATTGCCTCGGCGTCCTCAGTGTGACGTAGTCGACGGCCCGAACTTGTTAGCCCACGGTCTGGCCGGTTGCTGTGAACGTGGGCGACGCGCGCCGCTGCGGCCTACCCAATTGCGATACGCCACAAAGCCAATGCCGTCGTGGCCGACCAGCATACGGGAACGCTCCGTCGTCGGTATCCGGCGGCCGTGCGAAATAGCTGCGCAACGCGCAGAGTTTACCGTGGACAACGTCCATAAATTTGCCAAACCCATGCCCAACCAGTCAGGCTTGAGTAAGGTCAAGAAGTGTTCCCTGATTTCGATTAGATGATCTGGAGTGCCGGTGAGCAACAATCCGTTCGACGACGAAAACGGCCGCTTTTTCGTCCTGGTCAACGACGAGGAGCAACATAGCCTCTGGCCGGCCTTTGTCGACGCCCCTGCCGGGTGGCGGGTGGTCTTCGGCGAGGCCGAGCGCGCTGCGTGTCTGGACTACATCGAGCAGAACTGGTCAGACATTCGGCCGAAGAGCCTGCGCGAGAGGTTGGCCCAGGCTCTTGACCAGTAGCTTGTCCGAATTTCGGTATTCAGCGGGGGAGTCGGATGGAATTCGATGACCGCCCGCTTCCGCTGACACGGGGACAGCTGGACATTTGGCTTGCAGACGAAACGGGTCATTCGAGCACCGAGTGGCAGGTCGGTCTGCTGGTCAGGATCGAGGGTGCGGTAGACCGCGATGCCCTCGAATGGACGATTCGTCGGGTAGTGCAGGAGGCCGAACCAATCCGGGTTGCCTGCTTCGAGGCGGGTGGCCAAGTTTTTCAGCGCGCCGTCGATCATCCTGACGTCGAACTGACCTACTACGACCTGAGCGACTCACCCGATCCCGTCGCGGAAGTCCACGGAATGGCGTCGTCGATTCAAGGCACGCCAATGCCGTTCACCGGCCCGTTGTTCAAATTCGCGCTATTTCAAACGGGCTTCGATGAATTCTTCTTGTTTGCATGCATTCACCACATAGTCGCGGACGCATCCGGAATTGCCCTGGTGGGCAACCGCATTGCCTCGGTCTACTCCGCGCTGGTTTCGGGCGAACCCGTTTCGCCGCCCTTCTTCAGCTCGTTGCAGGACTTGGTCGACTGCGAGGCGGAATACGAAGCGTCCGAGGACTATCGGGCCGACGAGGCCTACTGGACAAACAACCTTCCGCCCGAAAGCGGACCGCAGCACCGGCTGACGGCGGTCGCGGACGACCGTGATGCCTACCAGTTCTCGACCCCCGTGCAGCTGGATGCCGCCGTGCTGCGCCGGGTGCAAGAACTTTCGCAAGCGTGGAACGTGCCCCGGACCTCCATCATCACCGCCGCGTGCGCACTGTTGGTGCGAGCGTGGAGCACCGAGGGCGCAGACGTCGTATTCGACTTCCCCGTCGGCAGGCGGGTGCGCCCGGAGACCAAGACGCTTCCGGGCATGGTCGCCGGCGTCGTTCCGCTGGTGGTGCGGGTCTCGCCAGAAGCTTCCGTCGTGGACTTCTGCGCCTACGTCGATGCGCGCATGCGAGAAACGTTGCAGCATCAGAGATTTCCGGTGCAGGCCCTCGAGCGCAAGACGCAGCGCGGCCAAACGCCACCAGCCGAGCGGGTCACCGTCGACTTCTTTCCGACCGCATTCTCGCTGGACTTCGGCGGCGTAGCGGCCTCGGCGACGATGACCAACTCCGGTCTCGTCGGTGGTTTCGGACTCGTCTTCTCCGGCGTCGGCGACCAGTACTTCCTCAGCGCCTTGGGCGCCGGGCACCCCTTGGCGAAGTTCGACGCACACCAGCTAGCGGACATGTTGCAGCAGGTCTTGGCGGCCATGACCGCGGACCCGCGCCGAGCGTTGTCTTCGATCGATTCGCCAGAGCTGGCCACGGACGCCCATCTGGACGAGTGGACCAACCAGGCGGTCTTGACCCAGCCGCCCCGCACGTCGGCGTCGATCCCGGAGGTTTTCGCAGGTCAAGCCCAACAGCACCCCGACGCGGTCGCGCTGACCTTCGAGGGGCGTGCGCTGACGTACCGCGAATTGGACGAAGCCTCGAACCGGTTGGCGCACGTATTGGTCGAGGAAGGGGCGGCCCCGGGGCAGCGGGTCGCACTGTTGTGCTCACGCTCGGCCGAGGCCATCGTGGCGATACTCGCGGTGCTGAAGACCGGAGCG
>JAHFVB010000112.1 GCA_023264755.1 Mycobacterium sp.
GGCGCGGCGGCGCGGGTGGCGCTGGACATCGCCACCCGGTATGCGTTGGAGCGCAGGCAGTTCGAGGCACCGGGCGCCGATGCCGAGGTGCTGATCATGGACTATCTGGTGCATCAGCGTCGCCTGTTCCCGCTCATCGCGAAGTCCTACGCCCTTCAGTTCGCCCAGAACGAGCTGGTGGCCAAGTGTCACGAGCTCCAAACGTCGGACGACCCGGACGCCGAGGAGCAACGCGAACTCGAATCGCGCGCCGCGGGACTGAAGGCCGCCAATACCTGGCACGCCACGCGCGCCATCCAGGAAGCGCGCGAGGCGTGCGGCGGCGCAGGGTATCTCGCGGAGAATCGGCTCATCGCGCTCAAGGCCGACACCGACGTCTTCACGACGTTCGAGGGCGACAACCACGTGCTGACCCAGCTGGTGGCCAAGGAACTGCTCACCGCCTACGCCGACGACGTCAAGGGCATGAGCCCGGCGCAGTGGGTGCGCTTCGCGGCCAACTTCGCCGGCGAGCGGGTGCTCAAGCGGACTGCCGCGCAGACGATCATGCAGACGATCGTCGACTCACGTCAGGACAACGAGGAAGAGGGCTCGCTGTTCAACCGCGGCACCCAGGTCAAGATGTTCGAGGACCGCGAGGAGTACCTGATCGCGTCGGTGGCGCGCCGGCTCCAGGGCAAGTCCAAGGAGATGTCGGCGTTCGACGCCTTCAACGCCGTTCAGGACCACGTGCTGCACGCGGCGACGGCACACATCGACCGCATCGTGCTCGAGGCGTTCGTCGCCGGAATCGACACCTGCGAGGACGAGGAGGCTCGGGAAGTCCTCGGTCTGGTGTGCGACCTCTACGCGCTGTCGGTCATCGAGGACGACAAGTCGTGGTTCGTCGAACACCGCTTCCTGTCCACCGAGCGTTCCAAGGCCGTGACTCGAGGAATCAACGACCGGTGCCGCAAGCTGCGCCCGCACGCCCAGCTGTTGGTGGATGGGTTCGGGATTCCGGAGCAGCTGCGGTATGCCGAGATGCTGCACCCCGAGCACATCCCCGACGCCGACGAACACGAGGAGCAGAATGCCCAGTAGTGCGTTCGTGTGGCTCCCCCGCGTGGACTCGAACCACGAACCGTCCGATTAACAGTCGGAAGCTCTGCCAATTGAGCTACAGGGGACTAACACCGGTTCGAGCCGCAACGCGAACCGAGGGATGACTCTAGCGTACGTGGGGCCGAACGTGGAATTCGATTCCGGGTCCCCGCCCCGCGGCGCGCACCCAGCCGAGTGAGGCAGGATGGACGCAATGCACCGTCATGTGGGAGGGCTCCTGTGATCCGATTCGCAGCCACGCTGGCCGTCGGTTACGTCTTGGGCGCAAAGGCGGGCCGTCGTCGATACGAGCAGCTCGCAGGCACCTACCGGGCCATCACCGAAAGTCCCAGGACCAAGGCCGTCCTGGATGCGGGACGCCGCAAGCTCGCCGACCGGGTATCCCCCGATCCGACGATGGTGACGCTGACGCCCATCGACGCCAAGACCGTGCTGGAGCCCGAAAGGGGCTGAACACCGTCAGCCGATGGGCGTGTCCCACGTCTGACCGGGCATCAGCGGACCCGTCGAAACGCCGAACCCGCTGCTGGTGCTCGGCCCGTAGATCCCACCTGGGGACGAGCCGACGATCGGCTGCCCATTCGAGTAGCTCACGCACTGCGGGTCCGAGCCGTTGATGGTGAACTGCGACAGGCACTTCGGGGCGGCGCCGGACACCGTGTCGACGCTGGTCAACGCGATGGCGACGGGCGTGGCCACGGCGGCGACGGCCAACGCGCCCGCGGCGACGAACCGGTGTGCTCGGATGGTCATGAAAGCCTCCACGGCGAATGAGAAGTCGACAGCGCATTCACCATAGCGCGCTGACTGCGCTCACGCAGTCAGGTCGTCGCCGCTGGCCTGCTGCAGCAGACTGTGCCGGTACGTCTCCATCGCGACGAGGTCGCCGAACAGCGCGTTGTAGTCATCGACGTGCTCGACCGGTGACATGCGTTGCAGCTTGGACTTCATCTCGGCGATCTGCCGGCCCACCCAGACTTCCTGCAGTCGGGCCAGCACGCCGCCGATGTAGCGGGGCAGCCGCTCGTCGTCCTCGACCTTGATGGCCTCGACCCCCAGCTCGCCGACCATGCCGCCGACTTCGGCCGTCGGCGCCTGTGCGCGGACGGCCTCGATCCACTCCCCGCCCGACAGTCCGGCCGACATGCCACCGGCCGCCGCGATGGCGGCGCGCACCGCCGCATACGCGGGATGGGTGAAGCTCTCCACGGTCAGCGTGTCGAAGACCGGACCGGCGATGGCGGGGTATTGCAGCGCAGACTTCAACGCTTCGCGCTGCGGCCACAGCGTCGGGTCGCGCGGGTCCGGACGATTGATGACCGGCGCCCCGGCCGCGGGTCGGCGCGGTTCGCGCCGCGGGGCGGCCCCACCGGGCTTGGCCGTCTCACGCACCCTGGCGATGACTTGGGCGACGTCCGCCCAGCCGACCCAGCCGGCCAACTGCCGGGCGTATTCGTCACGCAGCGTCGGATCCTTGATCTTGGCCACCATCGGCACGCAACGGCGCAGCCCCGACACCCGACCCTCGGCGCTGTCCAGATCGTGATCGGCCAGCGCCGTACGAATCGCGAACTCGAACAACGGGGTTCGGCGCGCCACCAGGTCACGCAACGCCGCGTCACCCGACTTCAGGCGCAGGTCGCAGGGATCCATGCCATCGTCGGCCACCGCGACGAACGATTGGCCGGCGAGATTCTGTTCGCCCTCGAAGGCCTTCACCGCCGCGGCCCGACCCGCCGCGTCACCGTCGAAAACGTAGATCAACTCACCGCGAAAGAAGTTGTCGTCCCTCATGAGCCGTCGCAACATCGACAGGTGCTCGTCGCCGAACGCGGTGCCACACGAGGCGACCGCGGTGGTCACCCCGGCTAGGTGCATGGCCATCACGTCGGTGTAGCCCTCGACCACGACGGCCTGGTGGCCCTTGGCGATGTCGCGCTTGGCCAGGTCCAATCCGAAGAGCACGTTCGACTTCTTGTACAGCACCGTCTCCGGAGTGTTGACGTACTTGGCTTGCATCTGGTCGTCGTCGAACAGCCGGCGGGCACCAAACCCGATGACGTCACCGGTGGACACCCGAATGGGCCACAGCAGGCGTCGGTGGAAACGGTCCATCGGCCCGCGCTTGCCCTCCCGCGACAACCCCGCCGCCTCGAGCTCCTTGAACTCGAAACCCTTGCGCAACAGGTGTTTCGTCAGCGTGTCCCAGCCCGAGGGGGCGAACCCACAACCGAACAGCTTGGCGGCCTCGGCGTCGAAGTTTCGTTCCACCAGATACTGGCGGGCCGGCGCGGCCTCGTCCGACTGCAGCGCGGTGGCGTAGAACTCCTGGGCCGCGGCGTTGGCGGCGACCAGCCGACTGCGGCTGCCGCGGTCGCGCTGGACGTTGGTCGTGGAGCCGCCGGTGTAGGTGACGGTGTAGCCGATGCGGTCGGCGAGCATCTCCACCGACTCGACGAAGTTGACGTGTTCGATCTTCTGGAGGAACGAGTAGACGTCGCCGCCCTCGCCACAGCCGAAGCAGTGGAACTGGCCGTGGTTAGGGCGGACGTGAAACGACGGCGACTTCTCGTCGTGGAAGGGACACAGGCCCTTCAGCGAGTCCACCCCCGCCCGGCGCAACTGGACGTAGTCCCCCACGATTTCCTCGATGCGGACCCGGTCGCGGATGGCCGCGATGTCGCGATCAGGAATCCGGCCGGCCACCGATTCAGTCTAGGGGTCGCGGCGAGCGCGCCTCGTGCACTCGCTCCAACCGTCCCTCCGTGTAGGAGGCCAGCTGGTCGATCACGACGCGCAGCCGGGCGCCGTCGTCCTCCGCAGCGGTGAACTCGGGGGCGAACTGCGGGTCCAGGCTGCCCGGCGCCTGACCCCACAGGGCGAGGGCGACTTCGTGGATCCGCGTCCGTTGGTCGGCTTGAATCTGCAGGTGCCCGTGGTCGGACATGATGAACAGCAGCGCCAACGTCTTGAGCACCGCGACCTCCGCGCGCACCAGCGTCGGTACCGCCAGCTCGGCGCCGAAGCGCGACAACGGCCCGGCGCCTGCGACGGTCCTGGTCTCGGTGATCGCCGCGTTGGCGAATCGGCCGACGAGCTCGCTGGTCAGCCGTTTGAGTGCCACTGAGGCGGCCAGGGTGCCGTCGTACTTGCCCACCGCCACCACGACCGGCATCTCCGACAACCGCGCCGCGGCTGCCAACAGGTCGTCGGTCGTCAGCGCGGGAAACGCGTCGGCGCCCAGCCGGGCCAGCGAGTTGGCCGTGTCCGCGTCGCCGAGCAGCCGCAGGTCGATGCGTCCGGTGATGACCCCGTCCTCGACGTCGTGCACCGAGTACGCCACGTCATCCGCCCAGTCCATCACCTGTGCCTCCAGGCTGGGGCGCTCGGCGGGTGCTCCCTCCCGCACCCAGGCGGCCGCAGGGGCGTCATCGTCGTAGAAGCCGAACTTCTTGCGCTCCCCGACCCGCGCCCACGGGTACTTGGTCACCGCGTCCAACGCCGCCCTGGTCAAGTTCAGCCCGACGCTACGCCCCTGCCCGTCAAGCACTTTGGGCTCCAGCCGGGTGAGGATGCGGAAGTTCTGGGCATTGCCCTCGAAGCCGCCGAAGGGTTTGGCGATCTCGTCGAGCGCTCGTTCCCCGTTGTGCCCGTACGGCGGGTGACCGATGTCGTGGGCCAGCCCGGCGAGGTCGACCAGGTCGGGGTCGCAGCCCAGGCCGATCGCCATGCCGCGGCCGATCTGGGCGACTTCGAGCGAGTGCGTGAGCCGGGTGCGCGGCGTTTCGTTCTGGCGCGGGCCGACGACCTGAGTCTTGTCGGCCAACCGGCGGAACGCCGCACTGTGCAGCACTCGGGCCCGGTCGCGGGCGAAGTCGGTGCGGTGCTCGGGGCCGGCGCCTGGCAGCGCCGCACCCTTGGGCGCCTCGGCCACCAGTCGCTGGCGGTCGAAGTCGTCGTAGAGGTCGTTGCGCGAAGTGGTCACTGGCGCACAGTCTGCCAGCACCTCTCCGAGCGGTTTCGAGCATCAAGCCGGGACGGCTCCGACGAGGCAATCCAGTCATTAGATTGAGCCCATGCGCATCTCCCGATTGCTTCGCCTGGTGCTCGCGATCGTGACCGTCGGGGTGCTGTTGGCGCCCACTGCGAGCGCGGAGCCCCCGTTCCGGCTGGCGAGCTATGTCACCGACGACGCCAGCGCACTCTCCAGCAGCCAGCTCGCCGAAGTACGGCGCGCCGTCGACGAGCTGTACACCGCCCGCCGAGTCCGGCTGTGGGTCGTCTACGTCGACACGTTCTCCAACCAGGACGCCGTGACCTGGGCCCGAAACACCATGCGCATCAGCGACTTCCAAACGAACTCCGACGCACTCCTGGCCGTCGCCACCACCGACCGCAGCTATGCCTTCCTGGTTCCCGACGCGGGCGCGGGCGGGGTGGACGTCGACGCCCTGCGGCGCGACGCGATCGAACCCAAGCTGCACGAGGGGGACTGGGCGGGCGCCGCGATGGCTGCCGCCGCCGGCCTGAATCCGACCGCAGCCCCCGCGAACGTTCCGTGGGTGGGGCTGGCGACCGTGCTCGCGATCATCGCGGTGCTGCTCGCAGCGCTGTGGTGGTGGCGTCGCGGGCGTCGGCGCAAGCGCCGGGAAGCCGAGTTCGCCGCCGCCCTGCGCCTGGACCCGACGGACCCGAGCGCGCTGGCCTCGGTCGGCCTGGATGCGCTCGACGACCTGTCGAAGCGGATCGTCGTCGACGTCGACAACGCGGTCAGGACCAGTGACAACGAATTGGCGCTGGCCGTCGAGGAATTCGGAGAAAAGGACACCGCCCCGTTCGTCGCCGCGGTGGCGAACGCGAAGACGACCCTGTCCCAGGCGTTCAACGCGCGTCAGATCCTCGACGACAGCGTGCCGGAAACCGAGCTGGAGCGGCGCGACCTGTTGACCCGGGTGGTGGTCGCCGCGGCCAAGGCCGACCGCCGACTCGACGAGCAGCGCGAGGCCTTCCAACGCCTACGCGACCTGGTGATCGACGCGCCGGCGCGGCTCGACGCGCTGACCCAGCAGATGGTCGAGCTCACTGCCCGCCTGGAACCGGCGCAACAGACCCTGGTGTCGTTGCATGCGCAGTACGCGGACAGCGCCCTGACCTCGGTGACGGGCAACGTCGACGCCGCTAAACAACGCCTCGCGTTCGCCGACCAGAACATCGGCAATGCGCGCGCGTTGGTCGCCAAACCGGCGGACCGCCAGCTCGGACTGGTCGACGCCGTTCGCGCCGCGGAATCCGCCCTCGGCCAAGCCCGTACCATGCTCGATGCGATCGACAGCGCCGCCACCGACATCAACCGGGCCATCGCCGGGCTTCCGGCGGCGATCGCCGACATCCAGGCCGGTATCACGCACGCAGCCGAGCAACTGGCTCAGGGCAACGTGGCCCACGCGGCCCAGCTCGGTACCGCGCGCGACGCCGCGGTGAAGGCCGTGACCGCGGCGCAGACCACCGGCAGCGCCGACCCGTTGGGTGCGTTCACCGCGCTGACGCAGGCCGACGCGGAGCTCGACCGGTTGCTGGAGACCGTGACCGAGGAGCGGGCGACGGCCGATCGGATGGCCCGCGCCTTCGACCAGGCCCTGTTTAGCGCCCAGTCGCGAGTGCAAGCGGTGTCGGACTACATCGACACGCGGCGCGGCGGCATTGGACCGGAGGCTCGAACCAGGCTGAACGAGGCGTTGCGCCAGCTCGAGGCGGCGCAGGCGAAGCGCGCGAGCAACCTCCCCGAAGCCATTCAGCACGCCAACGGCGCCGCGATGCTGGCGGGCCAGGCTCAGGCGATGGCCAACTCCGACGTCATGGCCTCGCAGCGCGCGTACACCGGACGTTACCGCGGAGGCGGCAGCGACATGGGCGCCGTGCTGGGCGGCATCATCATCGGCAACATCTTGTCCGGCGGCCTGGGGCGCGGCATGGGTGGCGGAATGGGTGGCGGCTGGAGCTCGACGACGTTCGGCGGGTCCGGTGGCGGGTACCGCGGAGGCGGGGGCCGCTTCTAGTCGGACTGCGGCGCCACCAGGGAAACCTTGGGCGTCGGGACCAAGCTGGCATCGGGGCGTCGGAAGCCGATGGTGACGGATTCACCGGTGTCGGTTTCGACGAACCGGTAGGTGCTGCTGTGCTCGCGGGGCAGATGGCGGCGGCCCCATTGGCCGATGGCGGCCAGGACCGGAACCAGGTCATGCCCGGCCTCGGTGAGCACGTACTGGCTGCGGGTGCGATCACCGGGCTTCTGGTAGTCGACCACCTCGAAGATCCCGGCGGCGACCAGCTCTGACAGCCGTGCGCTGAGCACGTCGGAGGCGAGCCCGAGCTGATCCTTGAACTCGGAGAAGCGGGTGCGGCCCAGCATGGCCTCGCGAATGATCAGCACCGTCCACCGCTGCCCCAGGACGGACATGGTGCGGGCGATCGGGCAGGGATCCTCGATCCACGAATCGGTGCGCATCGTCACATACTATCTGAGTTGGAAATACCAACTCAGCATCGTGACGTTGAGGCGAGCACGAAGCGAATACGAACGAAGGAGCTGATCATGGCGGGAACTCAGGTGGCGGGCGCGACGGCGCTGGTGACCGGCGGACAACAGGGCCTGGGCAAGGCGATCGTCGCCGCACTACTGACGGCCGGTGCGGCCAAGGTGTATTCGACCAGCCGGCGGCCCGGCGCCTCCGACGATCCGCGAGTGGTGGTGCTCCAGGCCGACGTCACCGACGCCGAATCGGTGGCGCAGCTGGCCGACGCCGCCGCCGACGCGACCATCGTGGTCAACAACGCCGGGGTGCTCGGGGGCACGTCCCTGGTGCACGACGACCTCGACGACGTTCGCTCCGTCCTGGAAACCAATCTCTATGGCGCACTGCGGGTCACCCGGGCCTTCGCACCCCTGCTCGTCGGCCGCAACGGCACCATCGTGAACATCGCGTCGGTGCTGTCCTGGCTGCCCGGTTACGGTTCCTACGGGGTATCCAAGGCGGCGCTGTGGTCGGCGACCAACTCGCTGCGCGTGGAGTTGCAGGAGCAGGGCACGACCGTCATCGGCGCCTACCTCGCCTACACCGATACCGACATGACGGCCGACCTGGACGTGCCCAAGAACGATCCCGCCGACGTCGCCCGACAGATCGTCGAGGGAATCGACTCTGGCGCATCGGAAGTACTCGCCGACGAGCTCACTCGCCAGGTCCACGCCCCACTCTTTCCGGCCGCGTAGGAGCAGCAGATGAGCTCCGAGCAGACCCAGCCCTCGAGGACGCGGCCCAGCACGTCCGTCGCACACCCCAGCCGCCGCCTGTTGGTCGCGCTGCCCGACGACTACGAGCAGGCCCGACATCGCTATGAGTCGCTGGTCCCGGTAGTCGACCACGATGCATTCGCCAGGGCCACGACCTGGGAAGAGATCTTGGCCGAGGCGAAAGCCCAAGCCCCGCACAACTTTCTGCGGTATCACCAGCTCGATGTGGCGCCGACCATGGCCGGCTCCGGTTCCAGCTGGCCGGCCATCGAGTACCTGATGGGCAATCACACCATCGCCCAGCGAATGTACCGATACGACCCGGGCATCATGCTGCATGCTCCGCTACGCACCCTGCTCTACGACGCCGGCCAGGGCACCGTACTGGCCGTCGACCAGCCCAGCCTGCTCTTCGGCAGTTACGGCAACACCGCGATCACCGCGGTGGGTGTCGAACTGGACGGACTCCTGGCGACGCTCATCGAACTGCTCGGCGCGCAGGTGCCTGCCGCACTGTGCTAGCCGGTCGCCTGGATCAAGTCGTATATCAAGTCGTATATAACGACAGGTGGACGTACACCTCAGCGGGCGCGCGCCGGTCGATGATGAGTTCGCGGGTGACCGTGCCATGGTCTTGCGTGATGATCTGGTCCTGGGCATACAGCGGCGCGGGTGCAGAGCTCAGCGCGGGCCCGGCGATCACCTGCGTCGACTTCGGGACGTCGGACGGCTGCGGAGTCTCCGGGAACTGACTCAGGAACTCCTCGAGTTGGGCGTCGTTCATCCGCAACGCCAACCGGTAGCGGGTGCCTCGCCCCGAATCGGCCTCCGTGCCCAGGACTTGGATCCCCTGGGGCAGCGTCACCTCGCCGAACTTCGCGGCGGTCTCCGCCGAGACAGCGGTCTTTTGCGCTCCCCCGTCCCGGGCGGCGTCGTGCGTGGCACAGGCCGACGCCGCACACGACATCAGCAGGACCATCACGAGATACCTCGCCAAGCTCATCATGGTGATCGGTGCGCCGCTAGGCACCCTTGAGTCGCGCCGCCAGATAGTCCGCGACGGCGTCGAGTGCGACGCGTTCCTGCGTCATGGCGTCGCGCTCGCGGATCGTCACGGCGTGGTCCTCAAGCGAGTCGAAGTCCAGCGTCACGCAGAACGGCGTGCCGATCTCGTCCTGGCGCCGGTAGCGCCGGCCGATCGCCCCCGCGTCGTCGAATTCGACGTTCCAGGACTTGCGCAGTTCAGCCGCCAGGTCGCGCGCCTTGGGCGAGAGCTCGGCGTGGCGAGACAACGGCAGCACCGCAGCCTTCACCGGGGCCAGCCGCGGATCCAGTCGGAGCACGGTGCGCTTGTCGACTCCACCCTTGGCATTCGGCGCCTCGTCCTCGGTGTACGCGTCGACCAGGAAGGCCATCAACGACCGGGTCAGGCCCGCTGCGGGTTCGATGACGTACGGCACGTACCGCGTGTCGGTGGCCTGGTCGTAGTACGACAGGTCGGCGCCGGACGCCTTGGCGTGATTGGACAAATCGTGGTCGGTGCGGTTGGCCACGCCTTCGAGCTCACCCCACGGGTCGCCCGAGAAACCGAACTTGTACTCGATGTCGACCGTCCGGTCCGAGTAGTGCGCAAGCTTCTCCTTCGACACCTCGAGCAGCCGCAGGTTCGCCGGATCAATGCCCAGGTCCACGTACCACTGCAGCCGAGCGTCGATCCAGTACTGGTGCCATTCGGCCGCGCTGGACGGTTCGACGAAGAACTCCAGCTCCATCTGTTCGAACTCGCGGGTGCGGAAGATGAAGTTGCCCGGCGTGATCTCGTTGCGGAAGCTCTTGCCGATCTGGCCAATTCCGAACGGTGGCTTCTTGCGGGCCGTGGTCACCACATTGGCGAAGTTGACGAAGATGCCCTGCGCCGTCTCGGGGCGCAGGTAGTGCAGCCCCTCCTCGGTTTCAATCGGACCCAGGTAGGTCTTGAGCATCATGTTGAAGTCGCGCGCTTCGGTCCACTGCCCCTTGGTGCCGCAGTCGGGGCAGACGATCTCGGTCATCGCCACCGCGTCGGGTTCGCCGCCCTTCTTCAGGGCGTAGGCCTCCTGCAGGTGGTCCTGACGGTGCCGCTTGTGACAGTTCAAGCATTCGACCAGCGGATCGTTGAACGTCTCGACGTGGCCGGAGGCCACCCACACCTCGCGGGGCAAGATGATGGAGCTATCCAGGCCGACGACGTCGTCGCGGCCGGTGACCACCGAACGCCACCACTGGCGCTTGATGTTCTCCTTGAGCTCGACCCCGAGCGGCCCGTAATCCCACGCCGACTTCGTGCCGCCGTAGATTTCGCCGGACTGGAAGACCAGACCACGGCGTTTGGCCAGGTTCGCAACGGTGTCGATGATGGAAGCCACGGTGCAACAGCGTAGCGAGGTGTCAGCCGGCGCTTACCACG
>JAHFVB010000516.1 GCA_023264755.1 Mycobacterium sp.
GCATTCACCCTGTCAGGACCACCGCTGCGCGAAAAGCATTGCGCTCATGGTGAATCAATGCACAGCTGATTCAGACCTGTCCGTGGCGCGGCGGCGGCGTCCCGGACAGTGTGTAGCGGCCGATGTGCTGCAGTTTCCAGCGGGTCGGATCGTGCAGCGTGTGCGTGCGGGCGTCGCGCCAGTACCGCGACAGGTTCTCCGAGCCCGAAGCGCTTCTGGTGCCGCCTAATTCGAACAATACGGTCGACGCCTCCAACGACGCCCGTGCCGCAGCCACCTTCGCCACCGCGACGGCCACCGACGCCGCGGCCGTCGACTCGTCGGTTGGGCGCGCACTGGCTTCGTCGACCGCGTGCGCGGCCTCCGCCAACAGGGCCTGCGCGCCGCGCACCGTCACCGTCAACTCGCCGGCCACGGTGATCAGCGTCGGGTCCTCGGCGGCAGTGGGGACGCCGGCCTCGAAGTGCGGGCGGCCGCGCTCGGCGGCCCGCACTCCGGCCGCTAGCGCCCCCGTCGCAATCCCGACGTCAATGGCACTGTGCAGCAGCTGCGCTCGGGCGCCGTAGGTAGTCGGAACGGTGAAGATCGGGGAGAACGGCACCACGTGCTCCTCCGGAACCACCACGTCGTCCAGGGTCACCGTGCCCGACGCCGTCGTACGCTGCCCCATCCCGTCCCAGTCGTCGACGACCGCGAGCCGCGCGGTGTCGCGCGGGACGAAGGCCACCGCCTTGGGCGTCTGCGCCGTCGGCGGAACGGAGCCTTCGGCCAGGGAGGCCCGCACCGTCACCCAGTCGGCGAACAGGGCCCCCGTCGAATAGAACTTGCGACCGGAGAGCACGAAGTCACCGCCGGGTTGGCGCGCCAGCGTCGTGGTGTCCACGTTGATGGGGTGCGGACCACGTTCGGACTGCGCATTGGCCAACAGCGCGCCCGCCCGCACCCGGTCGTAGAAGAACGCCTGCTGCGCTTCGGTGCCCTGCAGCCGCAGCACCTGGAGAAACACGAAGTGCGAGTGTGGAATCTGCGCCAGCGAGGGGTCCGCGTGCGCGATCAGTCGGAACACCTCGGCCAGCACGCCGCTCGATACGTCCAGCCCGCCGTACGCCCGCGGTACGGACAGCGCCAGTAGGCCGGACGCCTTCAACGCGGCCACTTGTGCCGTCGGCAGAGCGCGGGCGCAGTCTCGCGTCGACGCCCCGTCCTCGAACTCCGCGGCCAACTTCGCGGCGACGTCCAATGCCTCGTCAGCCGAGGCGATCGCGGTCACGGTCGACACCCGACGAACGGAATCGACGCCGGCGCTACTGAACTCGACTCGCCCTTGAACAACCCCCGCTCGCGCAGTATCGGCACCACCCCCTCGCCGAACCAGAACAACTCCTCCAGATGCGGGTAGCCCGAGAAGATGAACTCGTCGATGCCCACCTCGGCATACTCGGCGATGCGGTCGGCCACGTCGACGTGGCTACCGACCAGCGCCGTGCCCGCTCCGCCACGGACCAGCCCGACGCCGGCCCACAGATTCGGCGCGATCTCCAGTGCTCGGGCATCGTGCCAGCTGCCGTCGTTGCGATGTCGCTCGTGCAGCGCGAGCATTCGTTTTTGCCCCTCGGACTCGCTGCGGTGCAAGCCCTTCTGGGCGCTCGCGACGGTCTCGTCGTCGAGCGCGCTGACGAACTTGTCGGCCTGCGCCCAGGCCTCGTCGGCGGTGTCGCGCGAGATGGTGTGCAGCCGGATGCCGAACCGCACGTCGCGGCCCTCTCGTTCGGCCAGCCCGCGGATCCAGGCGATCTTGTTGGCCACCGCATCGGGTGGCTCACC
Organism: Mycobacterium sp.; assembly: GCA_023264755.1. Classification (GTDB taxonomy): domain Bacteria; phylum Actinomycetota; class Actinomycetes; order Mycobacteriales; family Mycobacteriaceae; genus Mycobacterium. The sequence continues at coordinate 1,825 of JAHFVB010000516.1, forward strand.
CCACGTCAGGTACACGTCGGCATGCCGGGCCGCCACCGGGCCGGCGGCCTCCGAACTACCCCCGAAGTACAACGGCGGCACCGGATTCGGGGGCAGCGCCAGCGCCGCCCCCTCGACGTCGATGTGCTTGCCCTTCAACGACACCGTGTCTCCGGCCCACAGTCCACGCACCACTTCGAGGAACTCGTCGCAGCGTTCGTAGCGGGCGTCCTTGCTCAGGTGGTCGCCGAACGAACGCTGCTCGTGCGCTTCACCGCCGATGACCACGTTGAGCAGGATGCGTCCTGGCGCGTGTCGTGCGAACGTGGCGGCCATCTGGGCTGAGAGCGTCGGACTGATCAACCCGGGGCGGAACGCCACCAGGAAGGCCAGCGACGTCGTCTCCCGCGCCAGCAGTGCCGCGGTGACGAACGCGTCCTCGCACCACGCACCGGTCGGTATCAGTGCGCCCGTGAAGCCGAACGTCTCCGCCGCCCGCACGATCGAGGCGAGATAGTCGATGGACGCATCGCGGTCGGCATGGGCGACGCCCGCGGGCAGGCCGTGGCCGCCGCCCACGATGAGCCTGCTGTCGCCGTAGGTGGGCAGGAACCAGTGCAATTGAATGGTCATGTGGTCAGTCCCTTCTGCTCAGCGCCCGCGTGCTGGCTGCGCGGCAGCCGAGGCGGACGACGACGGTACGGTGCTTGGCCGGTCGATGATGGTCGACAGCGGACCGCCGACCCGGTAGCGCGCGCCCCGGTGCTCGGCCGGTAGCCGGTCGCCCCGGCCAAGTAGCTTGTTGCGCAAGGTGCCCGGCGCATACGAAGCCTGGTAGGCGCCGCGCTCGGTCAACACGGGCACCACGTGATCGACGAACTCGGCGAACGATCCAGGGGTGATCGCATACGCCAGGTTGAAGCCGTCGACGTCGGTCTCCTCGACCCACTCCTGCAGCGAATCCGCCACGCTCACACCGGAACCGACGAAGCGCGGGCCCATGCCGCCGATCTTGCCCCACTCGGCGATGTCGCGAACTGCCCACTCGCGGCCGTCGGGATCGGCGGACTGGAACGCCGCCACCGCCGACAGGATCGCGTTGGAGTCGACGTTGCCAACCGGCTCGTCGAGCCCGTAGCGCGCCAGGTCGACGCCCATCCACCCGGACATGAACGTCAACGCGCCCTCGGGATCGCCGTAGGACAGGTACTCGGCGTGCTTGGCGTGGGCTTCCTCGTCGGTAGCGGCGGTGACGATGGTCGACAGGTTGAAGATCTTCACCGCGTACGGGTCTCGGCCGGCGAGCTCGAGCTCGCGGCGAATCGTGGTCACGGTGTCCCGCAGGATCGCCTTCGTCGGCGCCGCGGTGAAGATGGCCTCGGCGTTCTCCGCGGCGAAGCGCACCCCGCGCGGTGACGAGCCGGCCTGGTAGAGCACCGGCGTGCGCTGCAGCGACGGCTCGGACAGGTGGACGCCGGGGACGCTGAAATGCTGGCCTTCATGGCCGATGTGGTGCACCTTGTCGGGTTGGGTGAACACCCCGGAGGTCTTGTCGCGGACGACGGCATCGTCCTCCCAAGAGCCCTCCCACAACTTGTAGAGCACCTCGAGGTACTCGTCGGCGTGGTCGTAGCGCGCGTCGTGCGCGGGCTGGTCGCTCTGGCCCATGTTGCGCGCCGCGGCCGGCAGATAGCCGGTGACGACGTTCCAACCGATGCGCCCGCCGGTGAGGTGGTCGAGAGTGGACATGCGGCGGGCGAACGGATACGGATGCTCGAAGCCGGTGCCGGTGGTGATGCCGAAGCCGAGGTGTTCGGTGACCAGTGCCATCGCCGAGACGAGCAGCAGCGGGTCGTCGACCGGAATCTGCGCGGCCTGCCGGATGGCGGCCTCGTCGCCGGCGCCGTACACGTCGTAGGTGCCGAGCACGTCGGCGATGAAC
>JAHFVB010000517.1 GCA_023264755.1 Mycobacterium sp.
CGCCACCGGTCGTGTCGTCGGCGTAGTCCTCAAGGGCGGCGAGAAGGTCTACGGCGACGTCGTCATCGCGGCCGACGGCGCCTACTCCCCCATCAAGCGGGCCTTGAAGATCGACTCGGAGTACAACGGCTACTCGGCGATCGCGATCCGCGCCGAGATGCCGGCCAACAAGCCAGACTCCGATTCCCTCGACATCTATCTCAACCTCAAGTTCAACGGCGACCAACTGCCGGGCTACGCGTGGGTGTTCCCGTTCGGTGGTGGCCGCATCAACATCGGCCTCGGCTACGTCAACAGCTACAAGGACTGGCAGAAGATCAACGCCACCCAGTTCATGGGCGAGTTCATGCGGACGCTGCCACCCGAGTGGGGCCTGCCGCCGATCGAGGAATTGAAGAAGGACAAGCTGGTGCGGGCCTGGCGGTTGCCGATGGGCTTCACCGCGTGGCCGCCGTGGCGGCCCGGCGTCCTGTTCACCGGCGATTCGCTCGGGGCCGGCAAGCCGGCCTCCGGTGCGGGCATCTCCAAGGCGCTCGAGTCAGGCCTGGCCGCAGGCGAATGCGCGATCGCCGCGCTCACCAACGGCGGACCCGACGACTTCACCAACTACGCGTTGCGCATGGAAGCCGCCTGGGGCAAGGAGTACCGGCGTGGCCGCTACTTCCACAAGCTCGCCGGCATCCCCGCCGTCGCGAACAGCGGCATCAAGCTGATCGACAATGCGTTCTTCCGCGACCGCCTACTCAAGGCGCTGTACAAGAAGGAACAGGGTCCGCAGCACAACGTGAAGAAGTAGGCCTGCGCCTGCGCCCTCGCGACGAACGTGATTTTGGCGACGCGACATGCCAGGCCGACGGCACGTCGCCAGAGTCACACTCGAACTAGGCGAATGCGTACTGCACGTGCGCTCCCGCGGGCACGAAGCCCAGCCGCCGATAGATCCTGTTCGACACCGGGTTTGCCACGTCGGCGAACAAGACGACGTCGCGAGCCCCCATCTGCGAGGCGAGGCGCACCGCTTCGGCGGTGACGGCCGCGCCGTACCCCCGGCCCCGGTGTTCCGGCGGCGTATACACCGGACCGATCCGCGACATCCCCAGCAGACAACCATGGACCCGCGCCATCGCGACCGGTGCCCCATCGACCGTCCAGAGCACCACCCGTCCACCGGTTGCGGCGATGTCGGCCAGCACCGCCCTGCTGGCCTCGGGGTTCGACGCGCAGTCGAACGCCTCGACGAAGAACGCGTCGAGCCACTCGACGAGCAACTCGCCGTCTTCAAGACGAGCGGGCCGCGGTTCGCCGACGCCGCCCAATGGCGGCACTAGCTCCCCCAGCCGGTAGAGCGTCTCCTCGAACGACGTCGTCGCGGTCGTACCGGTAACCTCTGTCCACGCTTGACTGAAAGCCGTTGCACTGGAGGGCGTTCCCCGAACCGCGGGCAGGTCGGCCCGCACCGGCGCCAACGCGGCCACCGCTTCCTTCGCAAACGCCGGCGGCAGCCCGCTGACCAAGAGCACCGCATCCCTCATCTGCAGCGCCGCCCCGGCGACGCCATCGCAGTCGTAGGCCGCCAGGAGCAGGTGGCCGCCCGGCCACGTCGGTGTGCGCAGCGTGGTGAGCTCGGTCGTGAACGACACGGGGTCTCGCCGGTAGACCCAGCGGGCCACCGGGCCGAAGCCGTCCGGCGAGGAATACAGCGCAACGTTCACGCCTTCGAGAGTGACCGAGTCGCCCGTCGATTTCCACTGATTTATTGGCTCGAACACCGCCCGGGTCTGAATGTCGCTTGACCCCAGCGTCTTCGAGAAGACTACCGGCCTTGGGCTCCCGGCCACGCGGCGGTGACCACATACCGGCGACGCGTCGCCGTTGGACTAACGGCGGTGAAGTTGCGGGTGGGCGGGATCGTCGTTGTCGACGACGAAGTCTGCGCAGCGAGCCGGATCGACCTCGTCGACGTACATCCGGGATGCCGCGTGGTAGCGCTGGGCGTAGCGCTGTTCGGCGGCTGCTGCTCCACCGAATTGCGGGCCATCGCGTTCGATCCCGCGGCGCAGCGCTTCCGGAAAGCTGGTGTCGACGAAGACGACGCCATCCCAATCATCGCGATGGTGGCGCTGCATGAAACTGCCATCTGCGATGAGGATGGCGTCGGGTGCCGCAGACTCCGGGGGGTCCTCGATCGGGGCGTCCGACTCGAGGTCGATGATTCGGCTGCGATACCGCCGGTCGCCCTCTGGGCCAAGCGGTTTGAGCACGTGGGCATACAACGACTCGAAGTCGTAGGCATCGGCATAGTAGCCGCGGGCAGAGTCCTTGCCTTGGCGGTAGCGGTACGCCCGCGGATGGTGGAAGTCATCCATGCGGATGCGGATGACGGGTCGGCCCTGACGGATCACTTCGTCGGCCAACTCGTCAGCCAACGTGCTCTTACCCGATGCCGTGATTCCATCGACGGCGACTCGAAGCGGGTGTTCGCGTTGCAAGTCGATCAGAGCGCTGGCCAACTCACGTAGTACGTCGGATCGTCCCCTCACATCGACGCAGCCTAGCTGCCGGACCACGGCTGCCGGGTGGGCGCAAGAGCGGGTCCGGGGCGCGGGAGCCGCTTCCCTGCACTGTCGCCGTTGTCGGAACTTCCGTCGAGAGACCATACGAACTCGCGAGATGATGGGCTGGTGGACGAGCATCCGGCAGCCGAGTTGAGCTACCCAGGAGCCGGCCTGACCGAACCGGCCACCGAGCCGTGGGCGTCCACCCCGCGCGAATTCCGTCGGTTTGAGGCCACGGTGGCCATCGGCCGGGGAGCGGCGGCGTGGACCTTTGCCACCGACGAAGTACTGAGTTGGGGAATCAAGCGGCGCAGCGGTTTTCGCGTCTCACCTCTCACCATCACCGAAGGCCTCGACTACCGGATCACCGTGGGATGGGGGCCGTTCACGGTGCTCGAGCCGGTGAGGGTGGTAGCCGTCGTCGACGACGTCGATCGGTGTGGGTTCGCCTACGGCACGTTGCACGGCCATCCCGTCTCGGGCGAGGAGGCATTCATCGTGCACCGAGACCCAGTCGGCACGGTCTTCCTGACTTTGCGCTCCCTGACCCGGGCGGCGCCGAACGGGAGCTGGCGGCCGGCGTTCCCGGTGCTGCTGCTGGCGCAGCGATTCGCTCGCCGCCGCTACCTACGGTCCCTAAAGTGTCCAGCCGACCCCCGCTAAGGTGCGTCAGCGTCGACCGCGCTTGGCCGGCCCTGGCTTGCGGGCGACCTTCCCCGCGGCGGCCCGGGCGGCCTGCTTCGCGAGGGTCTTCTCCCGTGCGGTGCGTTTCGGGGACGGCTCGGACTGCCCTCGCGACGAACCGGGTTTGCGACCCCGGACGATTCCGACGAACTCCTCGACCAGTGCCGGCTGCTGGCCCGCGGGCACGGCGAGCGCGACGGGGCAGGTCGGCGCGCCGGTGATCGGGCGGTACCCGAGGTCCTTGCGGTGGTACAGCCGGGCCAGCGACTGTGGAACGATCAGCGCGCCGAGCCCGGCCGCGACGAGTTCCATTGCGTCCTCGGTGGTCTCGGGCCGGTGTTCGACCGGAGTGCCCGGAGCGGCGGCCCAGGCGACGACGTCGTCGAGGGGTAGCAGGATCGGCTCGCCTTGGAGATCCGCGACGGTGACCGCGTCGACCGCACTGAACAGGTGATCGGTTGGCACCACGACCACCGTGGTCTCCTCGTAGAG
>JAHFVB010000113.1 GCA_023264755.1 Mycobacterium sp.
CCCGTAGTCATGCTTCCGAACCAGAACACCTCAACCTAGGCTTCAGATGAAACGACTCCTGACGGCGATGGCCGTGGCGGCGGCGGTGGCGTCGGCGCTAGCACCAACGGCCGCAGCGCAACCCACGGCTCCGCCGGCGCCGCCCACGGCTCGCCCATGCGAATGGGTGACGGCGGCCGAGGCAACCGACATCTTCGGCAAGCCCGTGACGCTCGGGCCGAGCAGCGGCCCGGTGAGCTCGCCCGACACCGGCTGCTTCTACATCGCGGCAGCTGACGGCAGCGGCGTCGGGATCAGTTCCGAGCTGCTTCTGCCGGGCCCGCCGGCGGCGGCCTCGATGCTTGCCGACGCTGCCGCGAAACCCGGCGCGGCCACCGTCAACGGGCTCGGGGTCGACGCGGTGTGCGTATTCGAGCCTCGGGTCACACCACCGTCCACCACGGTCCTGGTCTTGCTGGACGGTGGTCGCATCTACCGCGTCACCGCGGCGTACGAGTACTGCACCACCGTCGAGCGTTTCGCTCGAACGGCCGTCGACCGGATCACCAGCTAGCCGCCACGGCTCGAGCAACCTTGCGAAAGGACCCGTCATGAAGCATCTTTCGACCCACGCCACCGCCTGGCGGGCCGGACTCGCCCTCGTCGCATCCGCGTCGATACTGCTGTCCGGGTGCTCGTCATCACCGAATTCGACGTCAGCGCAATCCAGTTCGACTGACCCGGCCACGTCGGTTGCGACGTCGGCCAGCCCCGCCCCTCCCGCGGCCACGCCCGCGGTCGCCCACGGGGTGGCCCGCGGCATCGCCGACGTGCCGTGGTCGCAGGTCGGCCCCGGCTGGATGCTGGCGGTGTGGACGCCCGTCACGCCGCACCGGCCGGGCAGTCAACCCCCGCCGACCAACCCTGCTCCCGCAGCCGCGAACGACGTGTTGTATCTCGTCAGTCCGACGGGCGACCGGTACTCGATGACCGAATTGCCCTCGGGCGACGATGCACTGGAGATCGCCGATTGGTCGGGTGACGGAAGCGACGCGCTGCTGACCCCGCAGTACGGAAGGCACGAAGACGCGATCTCCCTGGATCTGCACACCGGTGCGCACATCACCATCCCCAACACGGGCACCCTCGAATTCACCCGCCCGAACGGCAAGGCCCTGCTGTCGTCGACCACCTTCAACGGCAGCGAACCCGGCACGTTGAAGCGCATCGACATGGCGGGCAACGAACAATTCGTCTACCCGACGAAGGAGCTCGGCGGAGCGGGACAATTCGGCGGCCAGTACCTCGAAACGCCCGACGGGACACGACTCGTGCTGAGCACCGCCAACCTCGGCAACGAGCTCGTGCCCAGGACCGACAACAGCCTGGTGGTGATGAGCAACGACGGGTCGATCGTGCGCACGCTGCCCGCCCCGATGCCGAAAGCGATGTGTTCGCCGGTGAAGTGGTGGACTCCCGACGTGATCCTCGTGCACTGCGCCGCCGAACGAGACGGCGCCGAGCAGCTGTGGGAGGTACCGGTGGACGGCAGCAAGCCCACCGCGTTGACCGCGGTGAACACCCACGACGACGCACCCGGCTTCGAGGGCAATTACGGCAATTGGGAGGCCTACCGCTTGACGAGTGGCACCTACCTGCCCACTGCGGGAGCATGCGGCACCACGTTCGTCTCCCGGCTGACGCCGGACGGCCACACCGAACGCGTCAAGATTCCCGGCGTCAGCGACAGCGCGGACCTCGCGGGTGTCAGCGGCGACAAGCTCGTCATCGTCGGCCAGGTCGGCTGCGGTGGCGGGGACTCGCTGGTGACCTACGATCCGGTCGCGAACGCATCGACCGTGCTCCTAGGGCCGCCGATCACCAACGGTGGCGGCATCGAGGGGGTCCGGCTGTATCCGAGCGAGCAGTGAGGGCAGCGCTGCTCAGCTGCCGACGAACTGTTCGACGAGCAGTCGGAGCCGGTCTGATTCGTACTCGGGTCGTAGTCGTCCGGCTCGGCCGAGGCTGACCAGTCCGTGCAGGGCAGCCCAGAACACCTCGGTGAGGGTGTCGGCATCTTGCTCGCCGGCGATGAGGCCGACCGCTTGGTGCAGCTCGGCGAAGGCCGAAGTCAGCTGCGGTGGCGTGTCCTGGGCGGCGAAGCGCAGGGTGGTCGCTCTGGTGAACATCGCGTCGTAGACGGCCGGGTTGGCACGGGCGAAGTCGAGGTAGGCGTGCGCGACGTCGGCCAGGGCATCGCCGGCGGAGCCGGCGCTCAGCCGGGCCGCCCTTGTCGCGTCGCCAAGCTCGCCGAATCCGTCGATGGCCACGGCCTCGGCGATCTGTTCCAGGCCCGTGAAGTGCTTGTACAAGACGGGCTGGCTGTATTCGATCTCGGCGGATAGCCGTCGGGTGGTGACGGCCTCCCAACCTTCGGCCTCGGCCAACCTGCGGGCCGTGGCGACGATCAGCCGGCGGCGGGCGGCCCGCTCGCGGTCCCGACGAGCTTCGATGACCATGCCCGACGATAGCACGGCTACAAATGCTAGCGACGCTATTGACGTGCTGGCGAGCAGGGGTTAGCGTTGCTAGCGCTAGCCCACCTCAACTGAAGGCGATTGGTATTCGATGTTTCAGCTCAGGACCTACACCCTAAGAACGCCCGACGCCCTGCACCGGTATGCCACGGTCCATTGGGCCCGTCACCTGGCCACCTTCCCGCCATTCGGGGTCACCACCCACGGGCTGTGGACCGAGCCCGGCGACGGCGCGAATCGGCTCGTCGCGCTAGTCAGCTACCCACCGGGCGCCGACCCCGAGGAGATCGCGCAGCAGCTCATGTCCAGCCCCGAATTCGCCGCCGACATGGCCGGCTTCGACGTCGCAGACATCGTCGACGTCCAGACGATGCTCCTCGATCCCACCTCGTGCTCGCCGCTCCACTGACCAAGGACTGCTCATCATGACCATCACGATCATCGGCTACGTGCTCGCCGGACTCATCGCCGCCGGCATCGTCTTCATCGGCGCACGGTTCCTTCTCGCGCCGGGCGTCGCGGCCGCCGGCTACGGCGTGCAGCCAGACCTCGCCCAACGATCCGTCGGCGCCTACCTGAACGTCAAGGGCGTCCGCGACATCGCATCGGGACTGTTCGTCTTCATCCTGATCGCGGCGGGCGCTACCCACCTGCTGGGTTGGGTGATATTGGCCGCCACCATCATTCCGGTCGCCGACGCGGCCATCGTGCTCGGCAATGACGGCCCCAAGTCGACTGCCTGGGGAGTCCACGGCCTCACCGCCGCAGTCATGCTCGTGACCGCTGCGCTGTTACTCGCTTCCTAGGGCGGCAAGTTCGCTAACCCGGCCAGCCCGAGTCCGGGCGGGAGTGACCGGCGGCCAACGTGCGCTTCAAGATCTTTCCCGTCGCGGTGCGCGGCAGTTGATCGACGAACGTGACGTCGCGTGGGATCGAGAAGCGACTCAGGCGATGACGGACGTAGCCCTGGACCATCCGCTCGTCCAGCGACGCGCCCGCGGTGCACACGACGAAGGCGGCGAGGCGTTGCCCGAATTCCGGATCGGGTACGCCGACCACGGCGACTTCGGCGACCTGCGGCAGGCGCGCGATGGCTTCTTCGACGGGCCGCGGGAACACGTTCTCGCCGCCGGAGATGATCATGTCGTCGGCGCGGCCGGCGACGAACAGCCGCCCGCTGGCATCGAGATACCCGAGGTCGCCGGTATCCATCAGCTGGTCTTCGATGGCCGGCGATGCCGCATTGGTGTAGCCGTCGAACAGCATGTCGTTGCCGACGAAGACCCGCCCGACCGCGCCGATCGGGACCGGAGCGCCATCCTGATCGAGCACGGCGATGCGCGTGCCCAATGGCGGTCGACCGGCGGTGGTCGGGGCGAGGCGTAGATCGGCGGGATCGGCGACCGTTGCCCACGACACCTCGGTGGAGCCGTAGAAGTTGTACAGCACGTCGCCGAAGACGTCCATGAACTTGATTGCGGAGGCGCCGGGGATCGGCGACCCACTGCTGGCGACCACCTTCAGTGACGACGTGTCGTATCGGCTGATGACCTCCTGCGGCAACTCGAGAATCCGCTGCAACATCACCGGAACCACGATCAGAACGGTGCAGCGCTGCGCCTCAATGGTTTTCAAGCACTCTTCGGCGTCGAACCGTTCCATCAACACCACGGTGGCGCGCAGCGGAGTGCTCAGTTGCAGCGCAGCGAGGCCCCAGGCGTGGAACAGCGGCGCGGACACCAACATGACCTCGTCGCGGTGCAGCGGCATCCGCGACAACATCGCGGCGACGGCGCCGAAGCCGTGCGGAGTGGGTCGGCGGGCGCCCTTCGGCGTGCCGGTGGTACCCGAGGTGAGCACGACCAGCTTTCCGGCTCGCTTCGGTGGCGACACCGCACTGGCGCGAGCTCCGGCGGAAATCAGATCGTCGATCGAACGTCGTTGGGGCACTGCCGAACCGGGATGTGTCGAGATACGCGGAAGTGCGGCGGGCAGATAGCGCACCTGGGGCTCGAAGTCGTCGTCGACGAAGACGGCGTCGACTTCGTTGTGCGCGATGATTTCTTCGATCGGATGGGCGGCCAGGCCGGTGTTGAGCAACACCAGGTCTGCGCCCAATTTGCTTGCTGCCACCATGCATTCGACCATCGCCGAATGATTGCGGGCGAGGATCGCGAACTTGCTGGCTTCGGTGAAGCCGTTGGCGGCCAGGCCGGCGGCCAGGTGGGTGGTCCGCTCGGCCACGTTCGCGTATGTCGACGTCCCATGGCCGTCGACCAGTGCGATCCGGCGCGGCGATCGCGCGGCGGCGGCGCCGAGCCCGCCTGCCAGCGTGAAGCCCCACCTGGCAAGGGAATTGAGCTGGCGCAGCCCAAGATCTGGCCGCGATGCGCGTACCACACCGCTGACGATCATCGTCTTCGCGACGCTGAGCTGCAGTGAGTGCATGTCGCCCATGTTGACCAGCACCGACGACTGCTTGCCGTCGAGATACTCGGAGATGCGCCCCAGACCTTCTCGGATCCAGTTCTGGATGGCGCCGTCATTGACCTTCGCCAGGTCGGGGTGCAGCTGCCCGACGGCAAAGATCCTCAGTGCGATCCGGGTGCCGTCCGAGTCAGGGGTCAGGCGAATCGACACCAGACTGCGGCTGGCCGGAGTTGCCTCCAGGCGTATCTCGGTGTTCGACGGGCGGACCGCCAGGCGCAGCTCCTGAACGACGACGTGGCCGCGAGGGGTCGACAGCCGGACCTCGAATTGCTGCGCGGCATCGGAGACCTGCTCGCACGAGCCAAGTCCCCGGAAGAAACGCGGGTACCAGTCGGGGGACTGCAAGATGCGCCAGACCTCGGGACACGGGTGATCCAGCGTGGTGTCGAAAGCGATCACGTCACTTGGCACGCTGGTCCTGTCAGGTTGTTCGTGGGCCAACTAGGAGCACACATTGTGATTCATCGCTCGCCCATGCGGGTCCATTTGGTCGACTGGACAGCTCTCGACCGGTCAGGCGGACGACGGGTCGGCCTTGAGTGATTCGAGGGCCGCGCGCAGCAGTCCCACGGCGGCGCGCGGGGTGGATGCGTGCGGCGAGAGCCTGACGTGCTCGCGGCGGGTGGTGGCGGTGAGGTCGGCGGCGGCCAGTGCTGCGCCCACCTCGGCTGCCGAATGCCCCGGGACGGTGAAGGCCAGGATCCCGGCGCGACGCTGACGCTCGGAGACGACGTGAGCGCCAAGGGAGTGCAGCGCGTCTTCGAACTCGCCGACACACTCGGCGATGCGCGCCGCGAGCGCTGCCACGCCGGCTGCTTCGACCAGTTCGAGAGCGGCGCCGAGCGCGCCGGAGCTGACCGGGCTGAGATGGGTGATCGACCAGGCCGCCGCGCAGGGGGCCGGTGGGTGGATCGCGTCGTCGAAGACATCGGCGTCGAGCGCGCCCGTCCAGCCCGACAGGAGGGCGTCCATGCGGTCCAGCGCGCGGTCGGAAAGTACCGCGAATCCGGTGCCCCAGCCGGCCCGCAGCCACTTCTGACCACCGACGACCAATACGTCGGCAGCGGCCCACGGTTCCTCGGTGACCCCAAACCCTTGGATGCCGTCGACCACGAGCAGCCGGTCGCCGACGACGTCGCGCAGCGCGGCCAGGTCCGCGCGATATCCGGTCCGAAAGTCCACCGCACTCAGGGCGACCAGCGACGTCGTCGGGCGCAGTGCCGCGGCGACGCGCTCGGGGCTGACGGGTCCGCTGGTCAGGTGGCGGACGGTGAGGCGCCCGGCCTGTTCGGCGCGCGCCCACGGGTAGGTGTTGGCGGGAAACTCGGCCGCCGAGAGCAGCACCTCGCTGCCGACGGGGGCATGGAAGGCGGCCTGGAACAATCCGAGGCTGGTGTTGGGCAGCAAGACGACTTGGTCGGTGCGGGACCCCGTCAGCCGGGCGATGGCCGCCTTGGCCCGGTCCTCCTGACGCATCAACTCGTCGACGGTGCCCACGCGGGCCTGGCCGACCTGGTCGAGCAGCATCGCGGTGGTCTGACGTACGACCCGCGATGGCGGTCCCACCCGCGCGAAGTCGAGATAGCCGCCAGATTCGTCGCACTGGCCGCGGTACGCCTCGAGGTTGCCCATCACCACAGCACTATTGCAGTGATCGATGGGGCAAGTACCGGGCCTCGCCATCGCCCAAGGGCCGGCTAATCGGTTGGGGCAGCTCAGTCCAGGTCGGCGAGCGCCCTGCGGGCGGCTTCCAGTTCGGCTTCGAGCGCGGCCACCCTGGCGGCCTGCTGGGAGCGGGCCTCCTCGATGACCTCGTCGATGGGGGTGGCCAGGTCCTCGTGCAGTTCCTTGGCCGCTCGCGAGACGGCGGCGGCCGCGACCGCGAGGTTGCGGGCCAGGTAGGTGGACCCCTGCTTGAGCTCCGCGCGCCATTCCCCGTCGGCGGTACCGCTGACGGTAAGCGTCAGTTCCAGGGTCTTGGTCTTCTTTCCGGCTGTCTTCTTGGCCGGAGCCTTCTTCGGCTGCTCCCCGACAAGCGCCTCGGCGACGGGAGCGTCGGGAGCGGGAGTGCCTTCGGGCGAGGCGTTCTCGACCGAAGCAAGCAAGAGGTCGTCGGTGGCTGCGTCGGTGGGCAGCGCTTCTGCTGTCAGAGTGTCTACAGTCATCGTTGCGGCGAACTCCTTCGAGGTGTGGCCCGCATGGCGCGGGTCGGTCCTGAAGGATATTAGAACACACGTTCGATGACGTGGTGACCAGTTGCGGTGCGCTGACCAACGAGAGCCGAAATCGACTGGCCCGGGCTAGGCCAGTTGTCGCGACGTGGATTGCCGCCGTACGGGTCTCAGCGTTGCGCGGGTGGGCCCGACACGGCACCCGGGGGTGAGGCGCTGAGGTCGGCGGATGTGGTGGTCTGCCAGTGTCGCGGTGGCTGGCCGTGGCGGCGGTGAAACGCGGTGGCGAACGCATACGCAGAGCCGTAACCCACGTTGGACGCGATCTGCTCCAGGGTTGCGTCGGTGGTCAGTAGCAGGTCACGGGCCAGTGTCATGCGCCATTCGGTCAGGTACTTCATGGGAGTCTGTCCGAGCACCTGCTGGAATGTGCGGGCAAAGGTGGCGCGAGACATATGGGCATGTTTGGCGAGTTCGTCGACAGTCCATGTTCTTTCGGGCTCAGCGTGCATGGCGTACAGAGCGGGCGCTAGGCGCGGATCTGATGCTGCGCGGAACCACGCTGGTGGGCTCGAGCTGCGGCTGAGCCCGGCCCGAAGCCCGAATACGACGAGCACGTCGAGCAGTCGGTCGAGCACTGTCTGTCGTCCGGGGTGGTCGTGCATCAGCTCCCGAGAAAGCAGCCCGACCACGACGTGGATCGGGTCGTCGAGGCTTGCCGGTAGCGATAGCACCGGCGGAAGGGCATCGACCAAGCCCTGTCCGATGTCACCCGTGAAGCGGTAGGCGCCACACAGAAACACAGAGGCGCCGTCCGGCGGTCCGGTTTCGTCGGATTCAGGTAGCGATCGAAAGTCCTCGTGCAGAACGCAGGTCGCACCAGGCTGGTGGGCGATGAAATGATCCGGGCCGCCACGCACCAGGGCCAGGTCGCCTGGGCGCAGCTCGACCGGGCCGCCCTTGCCGTCGACCCAGAGCCATGCGGTGCCCTGCACGACTGCGTGAACGGCCAATTGGATCGCACCAGGCAACCGCAGTCCCCATGGTGGCGTCGCGGCGGATCGTGCGAATACTCCGCCCGAGGCCCGGGCACGCACGAGATGTTCTTGAAGCAGGTCCACATGAATGAGCGTCCAACACAAACCAATGAGCGTCAAGATCATTGAAACGCTCACTCGATGGCACGACCACGGTGTCATGAACAAAATTGGTGACCGCAGGGTGCTGGTGCTCGGTGCCACCGGCAAGACCGGCTCGCGCGTAGCCGCTCGGCTATCGCATCAAGCGGTGGGAGTGCGATCCGCTTCCCGGCATGGCGGCGATGTTCGGTTCGACTGGGACGATCCGGCGACCTACGCGCCAGCACTCGACGGCATGGATGGCATCTACTTGGTCGCGCCGGTCATGCGGATGGACTACGCGGGGATGGTTTCGGGTTTCCTCGACCAAGCCGAGCGTGCCGGGGTCGGCCACGTCACGTACCTCAGCGCCTACGGCGCAGCACAGGCCCCGGACGATTTCGCGATTCGCGCGGTCGAACTCGACCTGCTGTCGCGGTCGGCATTGACCCACTCGTTCATTCGGCCTGCGTGGTTCATGCAGAACTTCAGCGAGAGCTTCCTGAAGCCGGTCGACGACACGATCGTCGTGCCCAACGGCGACGGTGCTGAAGCCTTCGTCGACGTCGACGACATCGCCGCCGTTGCGGCCGCCACGTTGGTCGATCCCATGACGCATGCGGGGGCGAGCTACGCCCCGACCGGTCCCGAAGCGCTGACGATCACGCAGACCGCAGAGCTCGTGTCCACCGCCGTCGGACGCAAGATCACCTACACCGTCGTCGAGCAGGACGTCTGGATCGACGCCATGATCGCTGCTGGCGTACCGCACGACTACACCACGATGCTGCGTCTGCTGACATCCACCGTCGCCAGCGGCAACGGATCTCGACCCAACAACGACGTGCGGGCCGTCACCGGACGGGCGCCGATGAGCTTCGCCGACTTCGCCGCCCATGCGGTTCATGCGTGGAAGTAATTGCACATCAATGAAAGTGAGTGGAGCCCTGATGAAAGACCCCATTGAAAACCTGCAAGATTTCACCGCCCTGGATCCGTTCTTCCGGATCATCGAGCAAGGACTAGAAGGCCTGGTCGATCCGGGGCATTTCTTCGACCTAATGGCCGAGGACGTTGTCACCGAGTACGTGATCACCGTGCCCGGATACCCGCCGCGCATCGAAGGCCGACAGGCACTCGCCGAGCTCTACCGCCCGTACGGAACTGCGATCCAGTTAGAGCGCTGCTTCGACCTGGCCCGCTACCACGACCCTGCCAAGAGCGTCGTCGTACTCGAATACGCCTCCGAGGGCCATACCGTTGGCGAGAACCGCCCCTACGCCAACCGCTTCATTTCCGTGATCACTCTGCGCAACCGGCAGATCGTGCACTGGCGCGACTACCTCAATCCCGTTGCCGTGTTCAATGCACTCGGGTGGCCGGCCAGCCAGTGACTTCCGCCTGTCTCGGAGCCGCGCCGCTCGGGCAGGGTTGGGCGGCCACCAGAACGGATGACGGGTACGTCTGAGCTGAATCCGGGCCGAGTGATCTCGAGTGTTGAAGTGGCCGAATCCGTTACGGACGCAGGGTGGAACCGCGTTGCCTGTCTTGCAGGATCTCGGGTTCACTGGCTCGGTGGAAGCCACGGAACGCGGTGCTGCCCAACGCTCCACCGACGTCCATGGCGTTGGGATTCAGTGACGCTCCGCCGTCGATGCGGATACAGGTTCCGGTCAGGTATGCCGCCGCCGGACACAGGAGGTAGACGATCGCGGCGGACACTTCGGCTTCTTGCGCGAAACGCTTCAACGGTGTCACTCGGATCGACGCATCGATCAGCGGACCGGCGATGGCTGGGTCATAGGTGTCGAGCCCAGACGACGCAACGTAGCCCGGCGCAACGGCATTGACCCGCACCCTTGGTGCCCATTCCAGCGCAAGGGTTTGGGTGAGATTCATCATTCCGGCGCGAGCGGCTCCGGAGTGCGCCATCAGCGGCATCCCGTCCCACACGTTGGCGAGCATGTTCACCACGGCGCCGCCGTTGGACTTCATGAACTGTCCGTACACTTCTCGGGCCACCAGGAAGCCGCCGGTCAGATTGGTGGCGAGCACGGCCTCCCACCCCTTCTTGTCGATCGCCTCCGCCGGCATCGGGAACTGGCCGCCGGCGTTGTTGACCAAACCGTCGATATGGCCGTGCGCTTCGAGGATGGCCGCCACATTCGAACGCACGGCGGCCTCGTCTCGGACGTCGAACGCACAGGCCGTGGCACTGCCGCCGTCATCGCTGATCTCCTGGGCGGTGCGCTCCAACCTTTCCCGCTTGCGGCCGGTGATCACGACGACTGCCCCCAGGCTCGCCAACTCGTGGGCCACGCAGCGACCGATGCCCGAACCACCACCGGTGATCATGACCGTCCGTCCGTCGAACAGGCCAGGCCGAAAGTCCGATTCGTACACGGTTCCTCCCTAATGGCCGACCGCCCGTCACCCGGCACTCGCACAGTCTGACTCCTCAACGACCCGAACAAGGGGTTG
>JAHFVB010000518.1 GCA_023264755.1 Mycobacterium sp.
GACGGGAAACAACGCGACCGGGTGCAGGCGCTCGGCTACCTGTTCTTCATCGGAGATCGCACCAAGACCTACCTCGCGTACCGCTCCGCCGCAGACGAGGACCCGTCGGCCGACGAGTGGTTCCGCGTCCGCCACGACGAGGCGCTGACGCCCGAGGCCGTCGTCCGGCTCGCCGAGGCGGCGCGGGCGCGCTACGGGTTCCGCGACTTCAAGCTCAAGGGCGGAGTACTGCCCGCCGCTGACGAGGCCAAGGCCGTCATTGCACTGGCGGATCGCTTCCCCGACGCGCGAATCACGTTGGATCCCAACGGGGGTTGGCTGCTGGCCGATGCGATCGCGACCTGCCGCGAACTCACCGACGTGCTGGCCTACGCCGAGGACCCCGTCGGCCCAGAGGGCGGCTTCTCCGGCCGCGAGGTGATGGCCGAGTTCAAACGCGCCACCGGACTGCCGACGGCGACGAACATGATCGCCACCGACTGGCGCGAGTTGGGCCACGCCATCCGGGCCGGGGCCGTCGACATCCCGCTGGCCGACCCGCATTTCTGGACCATGAGCGGCTCGGTGCGCGTCGCGCAACTGTGCGACGCCTGGGGGCTGACGTGGGGGTCGCACTCCAACAACCACTTCGACGTCTCGCTGGCGATGTTCACCCACGTCGCCGCCGCCGCGCCGGGCCAGGTGACCGCGATCGACACCCACTGGATCTGGCAGGACGGACAGCGCATCACCAAGCGCCCGTTCGAGATCGTCGACGGATACCTCGACGTTCCGGAGGCTCCCGGCCTCGGCGTAGAGCTCGACGAGGAGGCCGTCGCCGCCGCCCACGAGCTCTACCTGACCGAAGGGCTCGGGGCCCGAGACGACGCCGTCGCGATGCAGTACCTCATTCCCGGCTGGACGTTCGACGGTAAACGTCCTGCACTGCAACGTAATTGACACCGTGCAGATCATCGTCTCCGACGCCAACCTGAGCCGGCACCGCGCCCGCTTCGAAGCTGCGCTACCTGCCGAGGCCGACGTGCGGTGGCGCATCGGAACCGATTCGGGCGCGCTGCTGGAGGAGCTTCGCGATGCCGAGGTCTACGTCGGTGGGCGATTCACCGCCGACATGGCCAGGTCTGCGGAGCGGCTGCGGCTCGTCCACGTCGTCGGCGCGGGTACGGATCGCGTCGACTTCGCTGCGCTGTCTCAAGTAACGTTGGTGGCCAACACGTTCCACCACGAACGGTCGATCGCCGAGTACGTCCTGGCCGCGGTGATCCTGCTCAGCAGGGGCTTCGCCGGGCAGGATCGCGCGCTGCGGGACGGGGTGTGGGCGACCTCAGTGTACGACGCGGAGCTTGCGCAACCGCGCACGTTGAGCAGCATCCGCGTCGGGTTCGTCGGATTCGGTCACATCGGCCTGTGCGCTTGGGAGCTGTTGAGCGCGTTGGGCTGTGCGGGAGCGGCGGTGACCGGTTCGGGTCGCGTCGACGCGACTGCTCATGGGCTGTCCTGGGCGGGCGACGCCGGCCGGCTGCGCGACTTGATGCGCGAGTCCGACGTCGTGGTGGTCTCCGCGCCCCTGACACCGGAAACCGAGGGGATGATCGGCGCCGTCGAGCTCGAGGCGCTCGGACCGGACGGGGCACTGGTCAACGTCGGCCGCGGGCCGCTCGTCGACGAATCAGCGCTGTACGAGGCGTTGCGCGACCGCGCCATCCGCGGGGCCGCACTCGACGTCTGGTACCGCTACCCGGCTGGGCGGGGCGAACGGGCGACGCCCAGTGACCTGCCCTTCGGTGACCTGCCGAACGTCTTCATGACCCCGCACGCCTCCGGGGTCACGGCCGACACCTTCATCGGCCGGTGCGACGACATCGCCGCCAACATCGTGCGGCTGGCTCGCGGCGAGCCCCTGCGCAACGTCGTGAGGCGCTAGCCCGACTTTGTACAGTGCTGGCAATGGATCGCTATCGCTACTGCGTCATCGGCGCGGGCATCGTCGGGCTGTCGACGGCGCACCACCTGCTGCTCGCACAACCCGACGCGTCGGTCGTCGTGCTCGACGGGGCGCCCGACGTGGCCGTGCATCAGACGGGCCACAACAGCGGGGTCATCCACTCCGGCATCTACTACGAGCCCGGCAGTCTCAAGGCCACGCTGTGCAAGGCGGGGGAACGCGAGACCAAGGACTTCTGCACCGAATTCGGTATCGCGTTCGAGGAGTGCGGAAAGCTGATCGTCACCACCAACCCGGTCGAGGTGGCTCGGTTGGCCGGCTTGCAGGAGCGGGCTGCGGTCAACGGGATCGGTTGCCGTCCGGTCAGCCGGGGTGAGCTCACCGAACTCGAACCGAACGTCACCGGATTGCAGGCGTTGCACCTGCCGGCCACGGGCATCGTCGACTACCGGTTGGTGGCGCGCCAGCTCGCCACTCTGATCACCGCCGCCGGGGGCGAGGTCCGCACCGGGGCCAGGGTGACGGGCATCGTCGAGGACGGGGCCGGGGTGAGCGTCTCGACCGAATCCGACGCGCTGCGGTGCGATCGGCTGGTGGTGTGCGCCGGGTTGCAGTCGGATCGGCTCGCGGAAATGGCCGGGGTGCGCACGGACGTCCAGATCGTGCCGTTCCGTGGGGAGTACTTCCAATTGCCCTCGGCGCGAGCGGACTTCGTGCGCCGGCTGATCTACCCGGTACCCGACCCGGAGTTGCCCTTCCTCGGGGTGCACCTGAGCCCCACCATCGACGGCGAGCTCACCGTCGGGCCCAGCGCGGTGCTCGGGTTGGCCCGCGAGGGGTACCCGAAGGGCTCGCTGAACCTCCCCGATGTCGCCAGGATGGTCACCTTCCCCGGATTGTGGCGCGTTGCGGCCGCCAACCTTCGCGCCGGGCTGCACGAGCTTCGAAACTCGTTGTCCAAGAGCGGATATCTGCGCGAAGTCCGCAAGTATGCGCCCGCACTGACGACGGCCGACCTGCTCCCGCGGGAGGCCGGCATCCGCGCGCAGGCGGTCCGCCGCGACGGCACGCTGGTACACGACTTCGTCATCGAGCAGACCGAACGGATGGTGCACGTGCTGAACTCGCCGTCCCCTGCGGCCACGGCGGCCCTGCCCATCGGTCGACGGATCGCCGGTCTGGTAGCGCCGCAAGGCAGCTAGGCGACCCGGCCGGGGTGAATCGTCAGGGCAGCGCGTCGTAGCTCAGCGTGAAGTAGCGGGCGGTGCGATCGGTGCCCTCGATGCCCGGTCCCATCTTGTTCATCACGTAGGCGATGGTGGTCCGGCGGTCGGGGTTCATCGACTCCCAGGAGCCACCCCAGCCACCCCAGAAGCAGATCTTCTCGTCCGGGATGTACGGGATGGTCTGTGGCTGTGGCAGCCCGAACCCGAGCCCCCACTTGATGGGGTGACCGGCGAGCACCAGATCCGGTCCCTCGCATTCCACCTCGAAGATCCGCTCGATGGTCTCGGGTCGCAGCAGTTGCACGCCATCGACACTGCCGCCCAACGAGATCGCCGAGAGGATGCGAGCCAGCGCTCGCGCGTTGGTGTGCCCGTTGGCGGCCCCGATGTCGGCCGCGCGCCACGCGTCGGTGTTGACGACCGCGGGATCCGGTGCCGGGCCGGTGAACGTCTTCAGCATCTGCTCGGTCCACTGGTCCAGCGGCGGGATGCCCTCCATCGGGTCCGCGGCGGGGATGATCTCGGCGATCCGCGCGGAGTCCGCGGGCGTGGCCCCG
>JAHFVB010000519.1 GCA_023264755.1 Mycobacterium sp.
GCACGACGTCGTCGACGGCGCGGTACTCCGAATGCGCGAGGACGGGGTATTCAGTCGCGAAGGCCATATCTCCAGGTTAGAACGCCCCGCCGACAACTTCTTGTTCCCAGGACCCTGACCTCGACCTATGCTGTCGCCATCCACGCTCCCAAACGCGAGACCTTCGACGTCGCCGCCTACACGAACACCGATCCCAAGGGGATCGTGCGGGCCGTCGACGTCTACACCGAACAGCCGTGGGGGCTGTACCTGGCCCGGCCCACCCCGGGACGCGAACAGTTCCACTACCTCGAGTCCTGGCTATTACCCGTGCTCGGCTTGCGCGCGACGGTCTTCCACTTCAACGAGGGCCACCAGCGCGACCAGGACTACTACCTCGACGTCGGACGGTTCGACCGACAAGGCTCGGTGTGGACCTGGGAGGACCACTACCTGGACTTGATAGTCCGCACCGGACGCGACGTCACCCTGGTGGACGTAGACGAGCTAATGATGGCCGTGCAGACGGGCCAAATCTCCCCGGAAACCGCAGATCAGGCCGTACAAACCGCGGTCAAGGCCGTTGACGGGCTCGCAAGTCACGACTACGACCTCCACCGGTGGCTGGCGGGTATTGGAATGGTCCCGACCTGGCGGGGCGCGTAATGTCGATTTTCGTGAGCTCTTCGAAGCGCGGATGGGTGGCCATGTCGGCGGCTGCCGTCCTGTTGTGCGGCGCGCAGATCCTGCCCGCAACCGCCCAGGCCGATCCCAGCGTTCCGCCCGGTCCGGACGTCTCGCAGCAAGCTGCCAACGCACCGGCGGCAGCTCCGGCGGCTCCGCTCGCCGATCTCGGCCCCGGGCCCTACAACGTGACCTACCGGGCGCGGGTGGACGGGGTTTCGCGCGGTGCGACGATCTCGTACGCCATCGCCGACGACCAGGTGAACACCGCGAACCCCACGATGGTGCCCGGTCGCACCTTCGAGGCCACCGGGGTGGTGTCCAAGGCGCAGAAGGCCGGGATGCAGGTATCCATCCAATGGCCGTACTCCGCGAGCCTGCACTGCGAGATCCTCATCGCGGATCAGATCGTGGCCGAGGCCGACCAATTCGTCGCTCCCAGGCTCACTCCGCAACACGACGATCCGGGATACGGCGTGCTCAGCTGTGGCACGGTGACCAACTTCCCCACCGGCAACACCGCCCCGGTCGATGTGGCCCCCGGCGACGGGGCGCCGGCCGCGCCAGCCGGCGAGGGTCCCGCACCCGCCACTACCTGAGGGTCAGGGGCGCCAGGACGTGGCGTCAGCCCACTCCCACGCACGCCGGTAGGCGTCGGCGAACCACGGCTCCTTGGCTTCGGCGTAGTCGGCCGAGGTCTGGTGGCCGTCGGCGGCCGCGCGGCGCTTGAGCGCCAGGTACTCCGCCCGGGCCCGCGCGTCGGCCGTCAGCCAGGCGGGGAACAGGAGCGCGAACTGCTGACCGGGCCAACCGTCGACCCGCACGTGCACATTGGTCGGCCGGCCGGGATCCGCCGAGGCATGAAGACGCTTGTGCCACAACGTCGCATCGTTGGAATGATCGAACTGCGCCACGGTGCTGCGGGCGTCGGACTTGGCGGTATCCGAGGTGACGTCCCCGACGGCCGGATACCCCGCCGTGCACAGCGCCGCGCGTAGCTCGCCGGCCACCTCCAGCGACGGGACCGTCACCTGCACGTCGATGACGTCCTTGGCATCCAGTCCCGCGACCGCCGTCGAGCCGATGTGGTCGATGCGCACGGCCCGATGCCCGCACGCCGCGTTCAGTCGGTTGACGATGCGCTGCGCCTGCTCGGCCCAGGTCGGGTCGGCAGAGACCAGCCGCGGTTCGGCCGCGGCCGGCGAGCCCGCGTCCAGGTTCCGCGCGAAGGGCATCACGCGGTGGTGCCACAGTTCCCGGGCCTGCCGCTTGAGTTCATCGGAATGGCCGGAGTTGTCCAGCCAGACGTCGGCGACGGCTCGGCGTTGCTGCTCGGTCGCCTGGGCGGCGATGCGCGCCCGCGCGTCGGCCTCGGCGAAGCCCCGATACTCGATGAGCCGGGCTACCCGGACGTCCTCCTCGGCATGGACGATCACCACCAACGGGAACATCGGCGCCATCTGAGCCTCGACGAGCAGCGGAATGTCCTCGACGATCACTGCGTCGTGGGGCGCCGCGGCGATGAGTTCCTCACGGCGCTTGCCGACCAGTGGATGGACGATGCCGTTCAGCGTCTTGCGCTTCTCGTCATCGCTGAAGGCCACCGCCGCTAGCGCCGGACGGTTGAGCGCGCCGTCCGGAAGCAGGATGTCCGCGCCGAACGCCTCGACCAAGGCCGCCAGCCCATCGGTACCGGGTTCGACGACCTCGCGGGCGATCACGTCACCGTCGACGACGATGCCGCCGCATTCTGCGAACGTCGCCGACACCGTGGACTTGCCCGCGCCGATTCCTCCGGTCAATCCAATGCGCAGCATGGCCCGCCTTCACGTGGGAAAACAGAAACCACGCAGCAGGTCACTGGGACCCACTGCGTGGCTTCACTCGGCGAATGAGTGGTTCTGTTAGGCGTCGCTCTTGATCAAGCGTTGCCGGCGAGCTTCTCGCGGAGCGCGGCCAGCTGAGCATCGCTGGCCAGCGTTCCGCCGCTGGGCTCGCCCGAGCTCGACGACGAGGACGACGAAGCGTTGGCGGTGGCCGGCCTGCTGGCGGCCTCCGCGTCGGCTGCGGCGAACTTCTCCATCTGAGCGGTGTGCATCTTGTGGCGGCGCTCGGCCTCGGCGTACCGGGCCTCCCACTCGTCACGCTGCTTCTCGAAGCCCTCGAGCCACTCGTTGGTCTCGGAGTCGAAGCCCTCGGGGAAGATGTAGTTGCCGGCCTCGTCGTAGCTGTCGGCCATGCCGTACTTCGACGGGTCGAACTCCTCGGTGTAGTCCTCGTTGGCCTGCTTGAGGCTCAGCGAGATGCGACGGCGATCCAGGTCGATGTCGATGACCTTGACCATTGCGTCGTCGCCGACCTGGACCACCTGGTCCGGGACCTCGACGTGACGCTCCGACAGCTCGGAGATGTGCACCAGACCTTCGATGCCCTCCTCGACACGGACGAACGCACCGAACGGCACCAGCTTGGTGACCTTGCCGGGCACGATCTGGCCGATCGCGTGGGTGCGCGCGAAGTGGCGCCACGGATCTTCCTGAGTTGCCTTGAGCGACAACGAAACCCGTTCGCGATCCATGTCCACGTCGAGCACCTCGACGGTGACCTCGTCGCCCACGGTGACGACCTCGGACGGGTGATCGATGTGCTTCCAGGACAGCTCGGAGACGTGCACCAGACCGTCGACGCCGCCGAGATCGACGAACGCACCGAAGTTGACGATCGAGGACACGACACCCTTGCGGATGGCGCCCTTGGTGAGCTGGTTCAAGAACTCGCTGCGCACCTCGGACTGAGTCTGCTCCAACCAGGCCCGACGGCTCAGCACCACGTTGTTGCGGTTCTTGTCGAGCTCGATGATCTTGGCCTCGATCTCCTTGCCGATGTACGGCTGCAGATCGCGGACGCGACGCATCTCGACCAGCGACGCGGGCAGGAAGCCGCGCAGGCCGATGTCGAGGATCAGGCCGCCCTTGACGACCTCGATGACGGTGCCCTTGACGGCCTCGTCCTTCTCCTTGAGCTCCTCGATGGTGCCCCAGGCGCGCTCGTACTGAGCCCGCT
>JAHFVB010000114.1 GCA_023264755.1 Mycobacterium sp.
CCAGCTGCTGGTCACCCCGACCCGCGTCGACGAGCGGGGCTTCTTCGACGGCGCGCCGCACCGAGCCAAGCTGCCTGCGGCGTATCAGAGCTACCGCGACGTCCGGGCCGATCCGGTGTACTCCGCCGACCTCGAGGCCGAACACGTCCTGTTCTTCCCGCTCTTCTTCACCTCGTTCCTGATCGACGACTTCCTCGCCGACGAGGGCTTCTTCGGGGCGGACACGATCGTGATCTCCAGCGCCTCGGCGAAGACGTCCATCATCGCCGCCTTCCTGCTGGCCAAGGGCACCGACGTCGACGTGGTGGGGCTGACCTCGGCAGGCAACCGCGAATTCGTCGAGGGGCTGGGCGTCTACGACTCGGTCATCGGCTACGACTCCGTTGCGCAGCTGCCCGGAGCCCGTGCGGTCTACGTGGACATCGCCGGTGATGCCGGGGTGCGCGCCGAGGTGCACGCCCACTACGGCGAGCGGTTGGCTCACAGCTCCACCGTCGGAGCCACCCACTGGACCGAATTGACCGCTAGCGCAGGCGAACTCGCGGGCCCGAGCCCGGTGTTCTTCTTCGCGCCGGATCGCATCGCCAAGCGGCGCGCCGACTGGGGGCCGGAGCTACTCGACCGCAATGTCGCGACGGCCTGGGCGCCGTTCGCTCGGTGGGTATCCACTTGGCTACGCGTCGAACGCATTTCGACGCCCGAGCAGCTCCAGCGGGCCTACCTGGAACTGCTCGACGGCAAGGTCGACCCCGCCGCGGGCACCATCGTCGAACTCTAGGGCGTTCCCGTCGATGGCGGCGGTGCGGTATTGCCCCGCACCACGTCCTCGTGGCAATCCAGTCGGCTCTGCCCCGTCTGCTCCATGCAGACCAGCACCGGGCCCTCGGTCTCCGGAGCGTACGTCTCGTCGTTCGGCCCAGCCGTCAGCGTGGGGCTGGAGACTTCACCCGGATACGTCGACCAGATGGCCGTGTCCGTCGTCGGCAGATGCGCGCAGTAGGCCGGGGCCCCGGCAGGGGTGACGCCGGCCGCGCCCAGCGTGGCGCAGTTGGCCCCGATCGCCACCACCGGCAGTACCGGAGCAGCGGCCGGAGGCAAGGCCGGCTGCGCCTGTGCGGAGGACTTGGCCGACGCCGGCTCCGAGTGGGGCCGCGTGCGCTGGAACACCACGAAGCCCACCGCGGCCACGACGACGACCGCCACGGCGGCCAGCACCGGGACCAGTAGTTTCCTGCGCGCCGGCGGCGAGCCGCCCGGCTTGGCGTGGCGCGGGCCCGAGGTCCCGGCGGGGGCGGGCACGACCGGGGCCAGCGTCGTCGCCTCCGAATCGACCGCACCGGCCTGCTCCTGCCCGATCCGATGGGCCAACGCACGGGCGAAGTCGAGGCAACGGTCGTAGCGGTCGGCCGGCGACTTCGCCAACCCCTTGGCCAACACCGGCCCGAGCCCGGACAGTTCGGGCCGGATCGCCCCGAGCTCGGGAGGCGTCGCCGTCAGGTGCGCGCTGATGATGACGGCCGGATTGGAGTTCTGGAACGGCGGCTTGCCGGTCAGCAGATGAAATGCGGTGGCCGCCAACGCATATTGGTCGGCCCGGCCGTCGATGTCGGTGCCCATCAGCTGCTCGGGCGCGGAGTAGGCCACCGTTCCGACGGTCATGTTGGTCCCGGTCAATCCGCTGGCATCCTGAAGGAAGCGAGCAATGCCGAAGTCGGCCAACATGACTCGCTCATCGTCGGTATCCGGGTTGGCGATCAGGATGTTGGCCGGCTTGACGTCGCGGTGCAGCAACTGACGTTGGTGGGCATGGTCGAGCGCGCTCGCGACGGCCGTCACGATGCGCACCACCTCGTCCGGCGGCATGCCGTCCGGGTACCGCTGCGCCAGCAGCTTGCCCGCGTCGATGCCCTGGACGTAGTCCATCGCGATCCACAGCTGATCCTCGAACTCGCCGCGATCGTGGACCTCGACGATGTGCGGGTGCCACAGCGTGGCGGCGATGTCGGCCTCCCGAATGAACCGCTGGCGGTACTCCTGGTCGGCGCACACCCCCGCGGCCAGCACCTTGAGCGCATCCTGGCGCGGCAGCCGGGGATGCTGGGCCAGGTACACCTCGCCCATTCCTCCGGCCCCGATCGACGCCACGATGGTGTACCCCGCGACCACCTGGCCCTCCGCTAGCGGCATGGGCAGATCTTAGGCAAGGTCAGTGCGGCGTACCCAGGTAGGGGAACTCGGTGAGCACGTCGGAGTGCGGACTCAACCCGCTCGGCGGGCAGTCGCCCTTGGTCAAGAAGGCCAGCCGGTAGTCGATGACGTCGTCGGTGAACGTCCGGCCGTTGGGGTACTTCGCGGGTTTGGCCGGGTCGTAGGTCAGCATGTCGGGCAGGGTGCCCTCCTCGTCGATGGCCGCGATGGCCTCCTCGTCGGAGTAACCGCCGGTGTGGCCCATCAGGTGGATGAACATGCCGATCCAGCGCTCGCGGTCGTGCACCGGTTCCGACGCGTTGTACTCCTCCTTGGTGTCGTCGGTGTTGAAGAAGCTGCTCACCGACGGGTGGCCGGCCCGGTCGACGTGCAGCAGCTCGCCGTCGCGGCGCACACTGCAGCGCCCCCAGATGCGCACGTCCGGCGCCGCCCCCAGTTCACTGGTCGGCAGTTCCAACACCATCGAGCACACGTTGGCCTCGGTGTTGGAATCGACTCCGGTCCAAGGGGATTCGGCCGTCAGGTGCGGCGAGGTGAAGTTCCGGCCACCGGAGATGTCGAACAGGTTCTTGATGCCGTCGAAGTCGAAGAAGAACGCGTCGCTGCGGGCCCCCGCGAAGAACGTGAAGCTGCCCGAGCTGGCGATGTGCGGGGTGGGTCCGAACGACACCTCGACGGCCTCGAAGATCCGCTCGCCGACCGGCTCCGGCTCCCTGGCTTCGTCGCCTACGGCCAGGAAGACGTCGACGGTCTGGCGCCCGTCGGCGGGCTCGGAGAACACGAAGCTGAACGCGATGTCGTTGCGCAGATCGCCGTCGTTGTCGATGGCGAGCCGATAGATCGCCTCCGGGTGCAGGAAGTCGGCCTGCGGGTTCGCGTTGAGGATCAACACGGTGCGGGAAGGGTCGGCGGGCGAGGCGAATGCGTACAGATCGCACAGATCCAACCGTTGATCGCCGAGCGGCGGGCCCAGGCTGAGCCCGGTGAAGTGATTCGACACGCCTGTCATCCAACGCCGGATGCGGGCTTCCGGCAAGAGGACGCCGCGCCGGCCTAGAGCGGCGTCAGGCCGTGCTTGCGCAGAGTCTTCGGGAAGTTCTGCTTGTCCCGCAACAGATGCAGCGACTTGCGCAGCAGCAGCCGGGTCTCGTGCGGTTCGATGACACCGTCGATGTAGCCACGCTCGGCGGCAATCCACGGCGTCGCCAGATTGAGGTTGTAACCCTCGATGAAGTCGGCCCGAATCTTCTGCACCTCGGGGGCGGTCGGATCGGGGAAGCGCTTCACCAGCAGCTGGGCCGCACCTTCGGCGCCGATCACCGCGATACGCGCCGTGGGCCACGCGAAGTTGAGGTCCGCGGACAACTGCTTGGAGCCCATCACGGCGTACCCGCCGCCGTAGGCCTTGCGCACGATGATGGTCACCTTGGGCACGTCGGCCTCCACGATGGCGTTGAAGAACCGCCCACCGCGCTTGATGATGCCGCCCTTCTCCTCCTCGAGCCCCGGCATCGCACCCGGGGTGTCGACGACGAAGACCAGTGGCAGGTTGAACGAGTCGCAGAACCGGATGAAACCTGCGGCCTTGTCCGAGGCCTCGTTGCCCACCGCGCCGGACATGTGCATCGGCTGGTTGGCGATCACCCCAACCGGGTGGCCGTCGACTCGGGCGAACGCAGTGATCATGGACGGGCTGCGCTGGTCTGCGATCTCGAAGACGTCACCGTCGTCGAAGATCCGCAGCAGGATCTCGTGCATGTCGTAGGCCTGGTTGTCCGAATCCGGCACGATCGTGTCGAGTTCCAGATCGGTCGGGGTGAGCTCGGGCTCCAGGCCGGAGTTGACGATCGGCGCGTGGTCGAAGTGGTTGGGCGGCAAGAAGCTCAGGTAGTCGCGGACGTACTGGTACGCCGCGGTCTCGGACTCGACCACCTTGTGGATGTTGCCGCGCTGCGCCTGCACGTCGGCGCCGCCCAGCTCGTCGAACGTGACGTCCTCGCCGGTGACGTCCTTGATCACGTCGGGGCCGGTGATGAACATGTAGCCCTGGTCGCGGACTGCGACGATCAGGTCGGTCTGGATCGGCGAATAGACCGCTCCGCCGGCGCACTTGCCGAAGATCAGCGAGATCTCCGGCACCAGCCCGCGCAGCATTTCGTGGCGGCGGCCGAGTTCGGCGTACCAGGCCAGCGAAGTGGCCAGGTCCTGGATGCGGGCGCCACCGGAATCGTTGATGCCGATGATCGGGCAGCCGACCATGGCGACCCACTCCATCAGCCGGGCGACCTTGCGGCCGAACATCTCTCCTACCGAACCCTGGAACACCGTCTGGTCGTGGCTGAATACGCCCACCGGACGGCCGTCGATGGTGCCGTGCCCGGTCACCACGCCGTCCCCGTAGAACGCGTTGGGGTCACCGGGGGTCTTGGCCAGCGCACCGATCTCGAAGAAGCTGCCGGGATCGACCAGCGCGTGAATCCGGGCGCGGGCCGACGGAATGCCCTTCTTGTCGCGCCGCGCCCTGGCCTTCTCGTCGCCGGGATCCTTTGCCAGCTCCAGCTTCTCGCGGAGTTCGGCGAGCTTGTCGGCCGTGGTGGCCGGAGGTCCGGACGGGTGGGTGGGCGCGGGCTCCGTGGCAGTCACAGCGGCTACTTCTCCTTCGCGTCCCGGTCGCTGACCTGGGTCTGGTTGATCGCCTGGCTTTGAATCTGGTTGATCGCCTGGCTCATGTGTGCGCCGACCTTCGCAATGTACGGCTCGTCGATGGCCTGGATGTGTTCGCCCCCGATCGGAACGATCTCCAGGTCCTCGACGAACTCGCCCCAACCTCCGTCGGGCTGGCGGATGCCGTAGCGGGGCTCGAAGAAGATCGCGTCGTCGTGGTAGCGGTCGGCCATGTAGAGCGTGACGTGCCCGTCGTAGGGCTGGATGTCCGCCGTCTCGAGCAGACGGTTGTCCAGGTAGGACGTCCGCTGGTGCTCGATGATGCCGCCGGGGATGTCGACGCCGGCATCCTTGACCGCGTCGAGGACGAACCGCACCTGGCCCTCGTCGTCGAGGTCCTCGAGTTGTTCGTAGGGGATCTCGGGGATCTCGACGTTGAAGGTCCGCGACGCGAACAGGGCGTAGCGATCCCACCGCGCCCGCGTCTCCTCCTTGGTCTGGGGAACCTCCTCGCCGGGGCGGACCATGTCGATCAGGCCGACGAACTGCACGTCCGCGCCTGCACGCTTGAGCCCGATCGCGCAGGCGTACGCCAGCGCACCACCGAGCGACCAGCCGACCAGGATGTAGGGGCCGTCGCCCTGGATCTCCCTGAGCTTCGGCAGATACAGCGCCGCGCGCTCCTCGACCGAACCCTCGACCCGCTCGAAGCCGTACATCGGGGTGTCCGGGGGCAGCCGCTTGAGGAGCGGCTCGTAGACGACGGTGGATCCGCCCGCGGGATGGAACACGAACACCGGGGTCCGCGTCGAGCCCTCGGGCCTGGCCCGGATGGTGCGGACGAACCCGTCGAGCTCGCCGGCGTCCATCAACTCGCGAACGACCGTGGCCAGGTCCTGGATGGTGCGGGCCGACGTGACCTGCTCCGCGGTGATGGTGCCGTCGGCGCGCTCGGACAGCCGCTCCGCCAGCTTCTCGGCGACGTCGGCGGAGACCGAGGGCAGTTCGTTGAAGATGCCGCCCGGCGACTTTCCGGTGACGATCGCCCAGGTGGCGAACGTGACGCGCTCCGCGGCGTCACGCGGGGGCACGTCGGCGCCCAGCGCCTCGGTGACCGCCTCCTGGGTGAGCACCTTCGCCGCCAGACCGGCAGCCGAAGGCTTCTCCGAAGCCGGACCCGCCGGGTTGGTCGGGGGCGCTGGGAGGCCAGGACCGGTCGGACTGGTTGGCGGCGGCGGGATCTCGAGCTGCTCGACGGACGGCTCGGCCGGCGCCTCGGCCGCAGCGTGCACCTCGGCGGCCTTCTGCGTCAGCCGCTCCTCGAGCTCGGCCACCGTGGTGGCCCCACCCATGAGCTCGGCCTGGGCGGCGGCGATCTCCTCCGCGGTCTGCGTCTTCTGTGCCTCCGCGAGCAGCTCGACTTCGTCCCGATGCTCGATGGCGTACTCGATGAGCTTCTCGACGGCGTAGAGGTTGGCGTCGCGAACGGCCGTCAGCTGAATCGGCGGCATGTCGAAGTCGTACTCGACGCGGTTCTTGATGCGCACTGCCATCAGCGAATCCAGGCCGAGCTCGATCAGCGGCACCTCCCACGGCAGGTCCTCGGGCTCGTAGCCCATGGCGCTGCCGACGATGGTGCCCAGCCGCTGCCCGATGGTCTCGCCACTGTCGGGCGACCACTTGGCGAAGCCCGCGGCCAGCCCGGCACCCGCGGTCAGGTTGTCCTGCAGGATCGCCGCGTCGTCGGCGGGCTCCTCGGCGACCTCTTCGACGGGCGCGCTCGGCGTGGCCTCGACGGCGGTGCCGGCTCCCACCGCGGTGGGCAGGGCGGTCGCTTGTCCGCCCCGGGTGACGATCGCGTCGTAGACCAACGTGAAGGACTCGCCGATGCGGGAATGCACCTGAACCGTCGCACCACCGGGGTGACGCGTCAGGGTGGTCACCAGTCTGCTGTCGTCGGCGGGTACCGCGCGCTGCTCGAAGGCAGTCACCTTGGCATCCGGAAGCACCTGAGCCGCAGCGGCTTTCACCAGCGCGCCGAGGTCGGGGGTGCCGCGCGGCGCGAACTCCCAGACGTGGCGACCGTCGGGCATGGCCACGTGCGCGCCGGGCGCCACGTTGGAGCCGTCGGTGGAGAACCGGACGTCCAGCCAGTGCGGCTTGCGCTTGAAGCGGGTCGGCGGAACGTCGGCGTACTCACCCCGACTGAACAGCGTGCGGAAGTCCAGGTCGTGGCCGTAGGTGAACAGCTGCGCCATGGCCGTGGTCATCGAATCGACCTCGTCCTGCTTGCGCGCGAGCGTGGCAATCAGCTGCGCGTCGTGCAGCCCGGCACTGGCCGTGGTCAGCCCAACCTGCATGAGCGCCACCGGGTTTGGTGCCAACTCCAGGAAGGTGGTGTGGCCGTTGTCGACGGCGTTGCGGATGCCGTGCGTGAAGTACACGCTGTGCCGCAGGCCCTTCTTCCAGTAGTCGACGTCGTGGATCGGGTCGCCGCCGGGGCGGATGTAGCTGCCCTCGTGCACCGTCGAGAAGTACGGCGTCTGCAACGGCTGGGCTGCGATGCCCTGCAGTTCGGCCGCAAGCTCGCCAAGCAGCGGATCCATTTGCTGGGTGTGGCTGGCGCCCTTGGTCTGGAACTTGCGGGCGAACTTGCCCTCCGACTCGGCGCGCGCGATGATCGCGTCGACCTGCGCGGGCGGCCCTCCGATGACCGTCTGCGTCGGCGCGGCGTACACGCAGACCTCGAGGTCGGGGTAGTCGGAGAACACCGTCTTGATCTCGTCGGCGGAGTACTCGACCAGGGCCATCAGCCGGATGTAGTCACCGAACAGCATCGCCTCGCCCTCACCCATCAGGTGGCTGCGCGAGCAGATGGTGCGGGTGGCGTCGACCAGCGAGAGCCCGCCGGAGAAGTAAGCCGCGGCCGCTTCGCCCAGCGACTGCCCAACGAGCGCACCGGGTTTCGCGCCATGCGCCTTGAGCAGCTCGCCGAGCGCGACCTGGATCGCGAAGATGACGACCTGGGTGGTCTCGATGCCGTAGTCCTGCGAGTCGTCGAGGATGAGCTCGACGATGGAGTACCCGAGCTCGTCCTGCACCAGGGCGTCGACCTTGTTGATCCACTCGGCGAAGGTCTCGTCGCACAGGTACAGGCTCTTGCCCATCTTGCGGTGCTGCGCACCGAATCCGGCCAGCACCCACACCGGCCCGTTCGTGACGGGTCCGTCGGCGGCCAGCACCAGCGGGCTCTGCTTGCCCTCGGCCAGCGCCCGCAGTCCCTTGACAGCCTCGTCGTGATCGTGGGCCAACACCACGGCGCGGGAGCGGCCGTGGTTGCGCCGCGACAGGGAGCGACCGATCGACTCCAGCGACGAGGCTCGGCCCGCTTCGCTGTCGATCCAGTCGGCCAGCTCGGCGGCGGTCGCCCGCTTGCGCGAGGTCAGGAAGCCCGAAACTGCCAGTGGCACCAGCGGCTTCGTCGGATTCTCGGTCTCGGCGGCCGCGAGCTCTTCGCGGGCGAGCTCGAGCAGCCGCAGCGCCTCGTCGGTCAGGCCGGGCAGTTCGGGCTCGGCCTCGGCTGCGGCGGCGGGTACGTCCAACGCGTCATCGTCGTCGTCGACGAACTCGCCGTACTCGTCCATCCGCACGCCGCCCACGTACACCGCATCGGAGTCCGGCTTCGCCTGTTCCGCAACGGCTTCGGCCACGGGTTCCGGCTCGACCAGATCGGACGGCAGCACCTCGCGCAGCACCAGGTGGGCATTGGCGCCACCGAAGCCGAAGCCGGACACGCCGGCGATGGCGTGGCCGCTGTAGCGCGGCCAGTCGGTGACGGTGTCGTTGACCTTGAGATGGATCTTGTCGAACTCGATGTACGGGTTGGGGCCCGTGTAGTTGATCGAAGGCGGCAGCTTGTCGTTCTTGAGCGACAGCGCCACCTTGGCCAGGCTGGCCGCACCGGCGGCCGACTCCAGGTGTCCCACATTGGATTTCACCGCACCGAGCAGGGCGGGCTGGTCGGCCGCGCGGCCCTTGCCGACGACACGGCCCAACGCATCGGCCTCGATCGGGTCACCGAGGATGGTGCCGGTGCCGTGCGCCTCGACGTAGTCGACGGTGCGCGGATCGATGCCGGCGTCCTGGTAGGCCTTGCGCAGCACGTCGGCCTGGGCGTCCGGGTTGGGAGCCAAGAGTCCGTTGGACCGGCCGTCGTGGTTGACCGCACTGCCCGCGATGACGGCGATGATCTCGTCACCGTCGCGACGGGCGTCGGCCACGCGCTTGAGCACCATCATGCCGCCGCCCTCGGAGCGGGCGTAGCCGTTGGCGTCCTGCGAGAACGACTTGCAGCGGCCGTCCGGCGCCAGCACGCCGCCGACCTCGTCGAAGCCCAGCGTCACCATCGGGGTGATCATCGCGTTGACGCCGCCGGCGAGCACCACGTCGACGTCGCCGGCGCGCAGCGCCTTGACGCCCTCGTGCACCGCCACCAACGACGAGGAGCACGCCGTGTCGATCGACATCGACGGCCCGCGGAAGTCGTAGAAGTACGACACGCGGTTGGCGATGATCGAGCTGGCGGTGCCGGTGATGGCATACGGATGGGCCGCGTTGGGATCGGCGATGCTCAGGAACGTGTAGTCGTTGTTCGAGCTACCGACGTAGACGCCGACACTCTCGCCGCGCAGGCTCGACGCCGGAATCCTGGCGTGCTCCAACGCTTCCCAGGTGAGTTCCAGGGCCATCCGCTGCTGCGGATCGATGTTGTCGGCCTCCATCTTCGACAGTGCGAAGAACTCGGAGTCGAAACCCTTGATGTCCGTCAGGTAGCCGCCACGGGTGTGCGCCTTGGCCACTCGCTCGGCGATCCGCGGCTCGACCAGGAACTCCTCCCAGCGGCCCTCCGGCAGGTCCGAACTGGAGTCCTGGCCCGCCAGCAGCGCCTGCCACATTTGGTCGGGAGTGTTGAGGTCGCCCGGATACCGCGTGCCGATACCGACGATCGCGATGTCCTCGACGCCCTCCGGACGCGACCAGTCGAAGTCGTCGCCGGTGGCGTGCTCATCCTCCGGCTCGCCCTCGACGATCACCGTCGCCAGCGACTCGATGGTCGGGTTGCGGAACACGACGGTGGCCGTCAGCGTGACGCCGGTGAGGTCCTCGATGTCGCTGGCCATCGCCACCGCATCGCGCGAGGACAGACCCAGCTCCACCATCGGCGCGGACTCGTCGATCTTGTCGGCCGGCTGTCCGGTGGCGTCGGCAATCCAGTTGCGCAGCCACGTCCGCAACTCCGGCACCGATATGTCGGTGCGCGCGGGGCGCTCCTCGGCAACCCCGGAGGCTTCAGCACCCTCGGATACGGCGATTTCGATCTGCGAGTTATCTTCTGCGTCAGCCATTTTCACTCTTCCGCCGCTGCGCGGCTTGGGTCACGATCAATCGGTCGCATCGGGGAAGTCGTTGGCGACCTTCCCGCTGCGCAGACTGCCGTCGAGGTAGGCCGAGCGGCAGGCTCGGCGACCGATCTTGCCGCTCGACGTCCGCGGGATGGCTCCCGCAGGCGTGAGCAGCACGTCGCGCACGGTCACCCCATGGCGCACCGCGATGGCGGCGCGGATCTCGTCGGCAACCGGCCCGAGGTCCATCTTGTGGGCCCCGGGTGCCCGTTCCGCGACGATGACGAGCTGTTCGGAGGTGTCCTCCTGGTCACGCTTGAGACCAGCGTGCACGTTGTCGAACACCTCGTCGGGCAGCTGGTTGGCCGGCACCGAGAAGGCCGCGACGAAGCCGGTGCGCAGCGCGCGGCTGGCCTCTTGCGCCGAGTACTCGATGTCCTGCGGGTAGTGG
>JAHFVB010000520.1 GCA_023264755.1 Mycobacterium sp.
CACCGTCGACACCAACAAGCAGTTCCAGAAGAACTATCTGGCCGCGGGTGGTCGCAACGCCATCTTCAACTTCCCGACGGAGGGAACGCACAGCTGGGGCTACTGGGGCTCGCAGCTGCAGGCGATGAAACCCGACCTATTGAGGGTGTTGGGTGTTGGTGCCCCGGCCCCACCCGCTGCGGCGCCACCGGTTGCGGCCGCGCCGGCTGCGGCTCCCATGGCCGCCATGCCCGGCTGAACCCGTTCCGAATCGGGTACTAGTAGGGGATGGCAAACGTCGACGTAGCGGTCTCCTCGAAGCTGACACCCGAACAAGCGTGGGCGCTGGCCTCGGACCTACCGCGGTTCGACGAGTGGCTGACCATCTTCGGAGGGTGGCGCAGCGTGGTGCCCGACGTCGTCGAGCAGGGCACCCGGGTCTCGTCGTTGATCAAGGTCAAGGGGTTCCGCAACACCATCCACTGGGAGGTGACGGAGTACGACGACCCCAAACGGCTGGCGATGC
Organism: Mycobacterium sp.; assembly: GCA_023264755.1. Taxonomy (GTDB): domain Bacteria; phylum Actinomycetota; class Actinomycetes; order Mycobacteriales; family Mycobacteriaceae; genus Mycobacterium. Next base: position 506 of record JAHFVB010000520.1, read on the forward strand.
GGGGCAGTGGCTTCGGCGGAGTGCACATCGCACTGAACATGGCCATCGCCGACGACGATCCGGGTTCCACGTTCCACCTTCAGGCCGAATTGACCGGAGCTCTGCTCAACGGACCGGTGGGGACGCTCGTCGCCCGGGTCATCAAGTCCGACGTCGAGAAGTCCGTGCGGAATCTGGCGGCGTTGAAGGCAGCGCCGGAGCGTTAGCCCGCCGGCGACCAGCTAGGCGCGGCAGCTGAGTTCCATGCTGTCGCTATCCCTGGCCAGGAAGTTGACGCTGACATAGCCGTTGGCTGGGTTGCGGACGTAGTCGAGATAGGGCTGGGTCTCTGGCATGTTCGTGTTGTCGGCGAGTACCAGGGTGCCCGGTGGCAGGCGCGGCTCGAGCAGTTCGAGCACCGGGAGGTAGAACTCCTTCCAGCCGTCGAGCAAGACGAAGTCGACTGGTCCGTCGAGCTGCTTGAGCGTCTCGAGGGCGTCGCCTTCGAGCACGGTGATCACGTCGGCAAGGCCGGCTTCGGCGAAGTTCTGCTTGGCCGTCGCGATCTTGGCCGCGCTGAGCTCCGTCGTGACGACCCGCCCGCTGCCGTTGTCCCGGACCGCGGCCGCCAGGTGAATGCCAGAGAGCCCCAGCGACATGCCGAACTCGACGACGGTCTGCGGCTTGGTCGCGCGCACCAGCGAGTAGAGCAGCCGGCCGGCTTCGGGCGTGACGGGCATGTAGATGTCGCTGAGGGCATCGGCACGTTCCTGAGCCGTAGCGTTGGCGAGGTCGGCGAAGCGGCCGCCTCCGCTGCGCAACGCGGCCATCTGCTCGCTGGATTCGGCGTACGTGCGGTCCAGGAGGGACGAGACCTTGGGGTCGGTAAGCGTGGACATGCCTTCGAAGCTACGCCCACCCGCGGTGCAGGTCCGGACTCCCAGGTTCAGCCGTCGACGAACCGCACGTTGTCCTCGAGCGGACTACGCGGCACCTCGAGCGAGTTGGCGGGAAACTCCGGGTCGGGGTAGCCGATCGACACGCCGCACAGGATGCGCATGTCCTCGGCGATGCCCAACTGTTCGCGGATGACGTCCGGATAGCCAGCGATGGACACCTGCACGCAGCTGCCCAGCCCTCGGGCCGTCAGCCCCAACAGGAATGTCTGCAGGAACATCCCGACGCCCAGCGCGTCGACGTAGTCGAGGTCGCGATGCATGCACACGATGGCCCCGACCGGCGCCCGGAAGAACTCCCAGTTACGAAGCACTGCAATGCGTCTGGCCTCGACGTCGTGACGAGGCACACCCATCGTCCCGTACAGGATCGCACCGAGATCGCTCCGGAAGTGCCGGAACTCGTCGGGCAGGGGCGGCACCTGAGGCTCACCCTTGGTGGCCTCCTCCAGGAGCGCCTCGACCAGGCGGTCGCGGGCCGCCCCGGCATTGAACACCACGCGCCACGGCTGGATGTTCGAATTCGACGGCGCCCGCACGGCAAGCTCGAGGGCTTCGATCAGCAGCTCCTTCGGCACCGGCTTGTCCGGCAGGAACAGTCGCGTCGAGCGTCGATCGCGGATGGTGTCCTCAAGGTCGTACATCGTTGGCGCCCTTCAGTTCTCGAAGATGACGGGTACGGTTCCTCAGAAGCCCTTGGCCGCAAACCAGTTCAGTGCGACCTCGGCGACGTCGCGCCAGCCGTGATCCATCGTCAGCGAATGGCCCCGGCCCTCGAATTCGTGGAACTCGGTGTCCGAGTCGCCCTTGGCGTACAGGCCGAACACCTCCTTGGTGACCTTCAGTGGCACGGTGTGGTCTTCGGTGCCCGACGTCAGCAATAGCGGTCCGCGATCGGCCAGATGCGTGTCGACCTTGGCGGGTGAGTTCTTGGAGAAGTTCGCGGTCGCGTCCTCGAACAGCGGCTTGCCGGGGCCGGGGATCGTCCACTTGTCGTGGAGTTCGTTGGACTCCTCGTCGGTGAGGGTATTGCCGAAGGCGTACTTGAACTGCTTGTCGTTCAACGACACCGTGCGGTGGCGGTTGGCCGGGTTGCCCAGCACCGGGAACGACGAGCGTAGTTGGGCGAACGGTAGCGCCTTGACGCCCTTGATGGGGGCGGGGTCGATGGCGACGGCAGCGCCCACGTGCCCGCCGGCCAGCAGTTCCTGGGCGATGAGGCCGCCGAACGAGTGCCCTACCACGATCGGCTTGGCTTCGTGCTTGCCGTTGGCGGAGTTGATGAACTCCACGTAGTGGTCGACGATCTCGCTGATTCCCGTGGCGTTCAGGGCATCCGGGTTGGCGCGCGTCGCCTCGACGGTGTCGCCGTCGCCAGGCCAGCCCGGCGCCGAGACGTCGTAGCCGCGCTCGGTGAACAGGTCCAGCCACGGCTGCCATGCGCTGGCGTGGATCCACAGGCCGTGGATGAAGATGACGGGGTTGGGCTTCTTGTCGGGAGTGGCCATCTGTGTGTCCTTTCTTTGGTGATTCGTGCACGCGTAGGAGCGGCAGGCGCTCCTACGCGTGCACGAATCGCAGGGGGTGGGGGCTAAACGGTGGTGACGTACCCGCCGTCGATGCGGACGTCGGAGCCGGTGGTGTTGCCGGAGCGGTCGCTGGCCAGGAAGACGGCGAGGTCGGCGACTTCCTGCGGGGTGGTGAACCGTCCGGTCGGGGCGCCGGCCGAGACCGCGGCGATGACGTCGTCGGGACTGGCGCCGCTCGCGGCCGCGAACTTGGCGGCCACCCCGTCGGCGGCCAGCCACAGCTCGGTCGACACCGGACCGGGGCTGATGGTGTTGACTCGAATACCCTTGGGGCCGAACTCCTTCGACAGGCTCTTGGCGTAGTTGGCCAGCGCGGCCTTGGTGGCGCTGTAGTCGACGATGTTCCACTCCGGCAGCGTCGCGTTCACCGAACCGATCATCACGATCGCCCCGCCGCCACGGGCCAGTAGCTGTGGCACGGCTTGGCGGGTGGTGCGTACCGCCGACAGGAAGTTGACTGCCAACGAGGCGGCCCAATCCTCGTCGGTGACCGACAGAATGCCGTCGAATCGGGTGGCCACCGCCCCGGCGTTGTTGACCAGCACGTCGATACCGCCGCGTTCGACGGCCGCGGCGATCAACGCGCGCGGACCCTCCGGTGTCGAGAGATCGGCCGCGACGAAGGTGGCGGCTCCCGCCTGCTCCAGCGCCCTCAGTTCCGCAGTGTTGTTGCGCGCGCCG
>JAHFVB010000521.1:0-3211 GCA_023264755.1 Mycobacterium sp.
CCAGCGTTCATCGATCCGTCGATTTCGCGCCGCCCCAGCCCTGCACCCTCGACCTCTGCGCGAATGAGTTCGGAGAACAGGTCGTCAGCCGTTGATCGGCGCCTGCTGGCCACTAGCGCGTCCAGGTATTCGTCGAGATGCTGCCATGCGACCAGGATGTCGGCTGAGTGCGGCGCTCGCACCTCGGTACGACGCCAACAGACGCTGCGCGCTTCGGTCGCCTGCCACCGCACCACGTGATGTCCTGCCCGATCGGGTGGTGGACCGTCCGCATTCCGCTGAGGATCGGTGCCCGAATGACTTCGGCCGAACGTGGATCAATGACTGACTGCGTGTTCAGCCCGGGGTTCGCGGGGGCGGCTTCGGCTCCTCGGGATTCCGCAGGGGAGCCGGTCTACCCGGCGTTGACACCTGGCGAGCGGAGCTTCGAATTGTGCTGCGAAGACGTGCCATAGAGGGCCGCCACCACTTTCTCGAGGATGTCGCGTTCGAGCCCGAACCGGTCCTCCGAATCGACGTTGCCCGGCAGCAAGCGTTTGGCGACGGCGAACCCGAGCACGACGTTGAGCTGCGTGAGTAGGAGGAGCCGGCGCTCGACGGGGCCGAGGTCGGCACGACCTTCCAGCGCGACGACGCCATCGGCCTGGGCGAAGAGCAGCTCCAACCATTGGCCGAGCTCCGGGTGTATCGGCCGGTCGAGTTGAATGAGTTCCTGTAGCAGCAGGTGGGACACGTCAGGGTTGTCATCGAGGATCCGCAACGAAGTCGCCGAGAGGGCCCTTGGGTTCTGGCCCGGACCCTCCGCCTGCAGCACTTGGTCGATTGCGGCCGAGAAGGGCTTCAACGCCTGTTGCAACACTGCGCTGTAGAGCTCGTCCTTACTGGTGAAGTGCTTGTAGAGGCTGGGCTTACGGATTCCGAGCGCATCGGCGATGTCCTGCATCGACGTGCCGGAGAATCCCCGCCGCGAGAATAGTTTCGCGGCGGCATCGAGCACGCGTTGCCGTGCGGCGCTCAGCGGCGGTGTCCCTTCACGAAGCGGGGCGCGATCGGTACCCCGCGTACGTCTGGTCCGCCTCGTGTCGTCGCCAGGAGCGAGGGTGGCCCAGTCGAGTCCAGGCTCGGTCGCCGCGCGAGCACGCCGAGCGGAACCCCAGCACAGCGGGTGCTCGCCGGTCCAGGGACGCATTCGGGCTTGGCCACCAGCTCATCGACAGCACCGACCGTGGAGAGCATGGCAAGGAGCATAGTTCCTAGTAACAGCCACGTGGTGCCAACGCCCGCCGGGAAGTTGCAGGTCCACGATGTTCGCGTTCCGGTCGTCGGGCGGGCGCCTCCGGGCCGCCGCCAACGCGGGGCCCGGTCAGCGGTTGCGGGGCTACGCCCCAGCAATCGGAAGTCATCCAATGAGATTAGGCTACCGATCGATAGCCTGCTCTGTTACATTGACCCTCCTGTGATTCATGCCACGCGGGCCTCGCAATGTGACGTAAGGCACTCGGGCATTCGGCAATGGAGGCGAACTTGACGACGACACGACTTGGCACCGTTCCACCTCGGGAGCGCGACACGGCGACGACCGCTGTTACGCGCTACTCGGTGACGGGGTCGCCGCCACGTGATTCGATGCCTCGGGGACTCACCGCGTCCAGGAGCGGCAGGTACATCGGCCGCGTGGGTGCACTGGCGATCGCGCTCGGCGTCGGCGCGGCGATGACCAACAATCTGGGCATCGCCCACGCCGAGACCGGCGATGCGAGCGGCACCTCCTCGGTGAGTCCTGAGGGTGCGACGGCGCCTGCGTCCACGGCGGCCTCCGAAAAGACCCAGTCGACGCCGAGCACTGGGACCAGACGCTCCCGCCCGCCGGTGAAGTTTGGCTCGCTGCCTGGGATCTCAGCTGCCGGTGCCAGCAAGCATCTTGGCTCCGATCGCAAGGGCCGAGCACGGGCGAACTTCGATAAAGTCGGCAACCCGCTCCCGTCGGCGGTCGACGAAACAGACCAGACCCCTGTCGACGAAACAGACCAGACCCCAGTCGATCCCGAAGTTGACACCGACACTCCGGCCAAGAAGGGCCGACATCCGATCGCCGAGAACCTCGTTGGCAACCTAGCCACCAATGTGAGGACCAGTATTCGCAAGTTCGAGGCCGCACAGTCGGATTCGACGGCAGCGCCGTTGCGCCCCGCCAGAGCAAACCCCCTGAGGCCCACGAGTGTGGACACTCAGTCGATGTCGTTGACGGCACAGACTCAGACTTCGCGACCGTCTATCGCAGCCGCGATCGAATCCTCCCTGGCCGCGACGAAGCAGCGTGTGGAGGCTTCGAACGCCCTGGTGTCGCCGCCGACGACACCGCGGGCCGTGGTGTCCAACATGGTCATTGGCCTGTTCTCGAGGGTGATGAAGGCCTTTGGAGTCGACCCGCTGGCCAGCAACAACCCGGTGCCACCGCCGGACTCGACCACCGTGCTCGGCGCGTTGGCCTTCATTCGCCGCGAACTCGAGTACACCCTGTTCAACAAGGGGCCGGTCCTTGCGTACAACGCGTCGCAGAACAGCCAGACGTACTACGGCGTGGTCACCGGGCATGTCACCGCGGCGGGGACCACCGGCACCCGGTTGACCGACGCCAGCGGAGACCCGTTGACATTGTCCGTCAGCAGTCAGCCGACCAAGGGCACCGTCGTACTCAACCAAGACGGCACGTTCACCTACACCCCGAGCACCGCGCTCGCCGTCACCGGAGGTACCGACACCTTCACCGTCACCGCCGACGACCGTCCGGGGAATCCGGCGCACACCAACTTGTTGGCGCTGTTCTCACCCGACAAGGGGGCAACGACGACGACGACCGTCACCGTCACCGTCAAGCCGGTGAGTCCGCTCGCGACACCGGAGCAGATCGCAAACGAGGCGCTCATTGCTCAGATCGTGAATTCGCCGCAGATGCAGCAGGCAAAGGCCTACCTACGCGCCGGCCTGCTCGCTGACGTCCGGGCGAAGTACGCCCTGGTTGGGGGACCTGATCAGGCGAATCTCGACCAGCTCAACGAGGCGGTCGACAACTACGCCAACTTTGCCGCACTCACGGCACTCAACCTGGATCCCAACAATCCGCAGATCACCACGCTGCTGTTGCCCGAGCACACCTGGTATGGGACGACTTCTGGCGGAACGATCGTCACCTACAACAACCCCGACACGA
>JAHFVB010000521.1:3221-3710 GCA_023264755.1 Mycobacterium sp.
CGTCCCTCCGACGTGAACTTCAGCGTCTTGTCGGGATCCACTGGCACGACGACCGAGACGCTATCCATGCAGAACCTCGTCGTCGCCGACGATGGAACCTTCACCATCACTCTGGATTCGAACCCAACGGCTCCGGGGCAGACGAATCACCTTCAGCTGACGAGCTCGTCGACGGGGATCATCATTCGCGACACGTTGGGCGACTGGAACACCGAGACGCCGATGACGCTGTCGATTGAGAAGACCAGCGGCCCGGAGGTGCCGCCGATGACGGAGGAGCAAAAGGTGGCCTATGCGACGCAACTCGCCGCCCAAATCACTGCGGGCGGAGTGCAATCGCTGACGCAGTGGACGAAATTGGCGACCACCGATCCCGTCACGGGCCAGTTGCGGGAGCCCAACGTGCTCACCCAACCGGCCAAGACCGGTACCGACGTCTTGACGACGCAGTTGCAGAGTGTGGGGTACTTCCAGCTGGAGGACGACGAG
>JAHFVB010000115.1 GCA_023264755.1 Mycobacterium sp.
CTGCTGTTGGTAGAAGACCGACAGCGAGCCGCCGCCGCTCCACCCGGCCAACACCACCTTGGAGTAGCCGAGCCGGTTCTTGGCGTCCTTGATGCACTCGCCGAGATCCTCGACCACCTTCTCCATCAGCAGTGCGGAGTCGGTGCCGCGGAAGCGGCTGTTGCAGTAGATGACGTGATTCCCGGCGCGGGCCAGCGCATTGATCATCGGCAGGTACGCCCCACCGCCGATGGGATGCATGAAGACCAGGACCGTGTCGGACGGCTTGTCCTTGGGCTGGAGCAGGTAGCTCTCCAGCACGACGAGCTCGGCCACGCCGCCATAGACGTCGCGCACGCCCGAGGTGTTCTGGAAGGCAACGAGATACGGGATGCGATCGTATTCGTACTTGACGGGTGCTTCGGTGGTCTGTGTCATCTCAGTGCCCTCTCGTCTTCGCGCAAGCGCTCATGCCGGGCGCTCTGTTCTTCGCGCAAGCGCTCATCCGTGCTGCCCGAGGTCGTTCGCCAGGAACTCTTCGGACGGGACGAGCCGGCGTCGGGTATCGATGGCGATGATCTGCCAGTCGACCCTGTCGTACTGGTCGAACTTGCGCCGGCCCCGCTCCCTGGCGCTCTCCGGGGCGCCGTGGTGGACTCCCTGCGGGGCATGGCTGATCAATCCCGGCGGCATATTGATGCCGTAGATCGAGCCGCCGTGGAAGAACGCGATCTCGTCGAAGTCGACATTGCGGTGATACCACGGCGTGCGCTCGGTGCCGGGCACACTCTCGGCCGGTTTGGGCAGGAAGTTCATCACGTAGACACCGGTGGCCTGCATGAACAGGTGGACGGTCGGTGGCAGGTGCACACTTTCGGACGTGATGACGGTGTAGTCCTCGATGTTGAAGGTGAACGGGAAGTTGTCGCCACGCCACCCTTCCACGTCGAGCGGATTGTGTTGGTAGAAGAGCGAAGTCGTCCCGACCCCATCGATCGGGGCATGCATCAGCCGCACCTCGTACTCGTCGCGCCCGTCATCGTCGATCGGGGCGGGTTCGGGGATGGTGACCTGGGCCGGGTCGAACGGGTGGTGTCGGCCCAGGACGCCCGCCGGCGGGACCCGGAAGTCGTCGGTGGCCTGGATCATCAGCCAGGTGCTCTCACTGTCCGGGAGCTGACGGAAGGTGCAGGCCTTCGGGATGTACACCCAGTCCCCCGGGCGGTAGGGCATCGGGCCGAATTCGGTCTCGAGCAGGCCCGTGCCCGTGTGCACGAAGATCAGCAGATCGCCGTCGACATAGCGTGCGAAGTACGGCATCGGCTCGCTACGCCGGCTCAGCAGCACCAGACAGTCGGCGTTGGAGAACATCAGCAGCGGACCGCCGTTGGCGTCCATGGCGTCGCTGGGCTTGAGCTCGGAGGACAATACGTCGGTGGAGCGCAACGGGCCGACGGCGCGGTAAGCGGTGGGGTCGTTGCGCCGGTACATGTTGGCGGTGCGGCCGACGAATCCGCCGCGGCCGAGCTCGTCGTCCTTGAGGCCGTTGAGATCGGCGTGCACGCGCTTCGGCGTCGTGCCCTTGCGCAGGTGAATGAACGATTCCATAGCTGTCTCCTATGACGCAGCGGCAGGGCCGACCAAAAAACTAAAACTGACGTTACTTTTATCTCCACGGGGTGGCAACCCCCAATTCGGCTGGGTAGTGAGGAGTTCGGGGGGCTCAGTGATCGAGGTCGACGCGCACGGTCAGCAGATTGCGTCCGAACGTCCGAACGCCGAGGCTGTTGAATTGCGGCAGTTCCTCGAGGCGCGCACGGGGATCGTCGTCGGGCACCAAATGCGCAGTGCCGCCGTGCCATTTACCGTGAAGGCGCACCCGGACCCGCGGATTGGCCTGGATGTTGCGGACGTACTGCGACTGCTCGCCGAACTCGGAAACGAACCAGAACTGATCGCCGACGCGCTTGCCTCCCAAGGGGGTGCGGCGTGGCTCCCCGGACTTGCGCCCGGTCGTCTCGAGCAGCGTCTGGAAGGGCATCCGCCGCATCAGTGGATTGGCGATGTGCTTCTGAAAGAAATTGGTGACCGGAGCGTTGGGCATACCGCTCATTGTCAGCTCATCGGGCTGGACACGGAAGCGCCAGCGGCGCGCGCGGCGGCGATGGCTTCGGCCCGCATCCGTTCGCGTTCGTCGGGCGTCCAGCGCGTCGTCGGCTCGACGACGAACGTGGAGACGTCGTACCCGAGCATCGTGAACACGTATTCGAGATAGGGCCGCTGGAAGTCCGTGAGTTCGGGGTGGCGGCCGTCGTAGGCGCTGCTGCGAGTCAGGATGAGTTGCAGCGGCTTTCCGTCCCCAAGCGCCCCGACGTGTTCGCCCCGGTCGTTGAGTGTGAAGCTGGCGATCGGCTGCACGATGACGTCGATCCAGGCCTTCAGCGCATGCGGCACGCTCCAGTTCCACATCGGGGAGCTGACCACCAGCCGGTCGAAGGTACGCACCCGCTCGATCTCGGCGAGCACGACCTTCCAGACCTGTTTCTGCTCGTCGGTGACGGGCTCGCCGAACAGCGTTGCGAACTTGGCGACGGCGGCGTCGCGGCCGATGCGGATGGCGTCGTCGTCCCACACGGAAAATCGTTCGACGTCCGTCGCTCCGGCCGCCTCGAGATAGGCCTTGGCGAGCTGCGACGACAGTGCGTCGTCACCCTTCGGGCTGGCCTCCACCCAGAGTGTGCGCATCACACCATCGCCGTCCGGGAGATCTTCAGGCCGACGGCCAGGGCCCCAGCCAGTTCGCGGCTGGTGTCGTAGTCGAAGATCACGTGGCCGGCCAGCACGTCGACGTCGCGTTTGAAGCGTTGCAGCGGGCTGTCGAGGAAGTGCACGCTGGCGCCGGAGGCCTCGAACAACGAGCCGATGACGCCCCGGGATTCGGTCACGATGTGGGCGGCCGCCAAGCGAGCGTCGGCGCGCACGGCGCGCGGCACCAGGTCGCCGGTCGTCACGATCGTCTCGATGTCGTCGACGGTGGCGGCGAGCAGTCCGCGCAACGCGCGCAACCGCACGTGCGCTTCGGCCAATCGGGCCTGGGCGAGGGGCTTGTCCTGCTGGACGACGCCCTCGTAGGCCAGCACCCGCCCCGCGAGGCGCTGGGCGTAGAGCTCGGTGACCCGTTCGGCGCTGCCCAGCGCGGGCATGGCCGCCAGCAGTGCCAACGCAGGCACCATCGGCCAGCGATACGTCGGCGAGTCGTGCAGTGCGGCACCAGGGGCGGTGCCGCCGTAGATGTCCGTGACGCGAACCAGTCGGTGTTCGGGGACGAATGCGCCGGTGACGACCGCGTCGTTGGAACCGGTGCCCCGCATGCCGTCGGTCTGCCAGACGTCCTCGACGGTGAAGTCGGACGCGGGCAGCAGGGCGAGCGCAGGGTAGATCCCGTCGTCGGGACCGCACAGCGCGCCGACGATCAGCCAGTTGCTGCTCATGACGCCGGTCGCCCACGACCACCGGCCCGTCAGCCGGACTCCACCGGTGGTCGGTACGCCGCGACCCGTGGGCGCCAGGGGAGCGGGGGCCAGGAACGGGCGGCTGGCGAACGCTTCTTCTTGGGCCTGCTCGCCGAACAAGGCCAGCATCCAGTTGTGCAGCGCGTAGAACCCGATCGTCCACGCGCTCGACGTGCACCCGTGCGCCATGCGGCGGACCGGATCGAGCAGTGCGGGGAAGGCGGCCTGCTTGCCGCCGAAGCGCTTGGGGGCCAGAAGCTCGGTCAGCCCCGACGCGGTGACGTCGGCCATCGTCGACCCCGGCAGCCGGCGCAATTTCTCGGTTTCGGGAGCGCGTTCGGCCAGTCGGCCGACGAATGCATCCGTGACTTCGTCGTAGTGCTCGGCGTCCATGCGGCCGACGTTACCATACCTAAAAGTATGGAAGTCAGTGGGCGAGCATGAGCTCGAGAAACCGCTCCCCGCGCGCGGAGTCTCTGGAGGCGGGCGTCGAACCCGACAGATGGAGGAAGCCGACGCCCGCGGCGAAGGTGGCGCTGGCCCGCATGTTCGCCTCGTCGGCGTCGAACCCGTAGTCGATGAACGCCTGCCGCACGGCGCGGAGGACCCGACGGTCGGCGGCGCGGACGCTCGCCGCGACGGAATCGTCGGAGCGGGCCCATTCCCTCATCGCCCGCTCCAAGGTCCAGTGCCGCGGACTGACCAGCGCTGACATCATCTGAGACAGGCGTTCGCGGGGGGCCAAGGAAGCCATGTCCTCGAAGCTGCGGCGATCCTCGTCGCGCAGCTCGCCCCAGGACTCGACGAGCGCCGTTCGGTAGCTGGGCATGCCATCGAAGTGCCAGTAGAAGCTGCCCTTGGTGACCCCGAGCCGATCGCACAACCGGTCGATCTTGAGCGCCTTGATGCCCTCTTCGGCCAGTAGTACATACCCGGCCTGGATCCAGTCGTCCAAGCCGAGTCGATTGCCGACGGCACCGCGAGAAGTCGCCATGGTCGGCAGCCTACGGCGGAGGAATGGCGTGACACTGACGACGACGTCACTTTGTGAACTGCCTAGCAAAGGCCTTTCTTACCCTTGCAGGGGTGGAACATGACATTGGCCACATGTTTTACTGCGTGTCTATAACTGAACACTCGGGTCTGTCTGCTATCTGCAGGAGTTCGGTTTCCGGTAACGACCGACGCCGCGTGGGCGATTCAGACCGCAAGAGAGTTGGACGAGTTACCCGTAGCAGGAACTGGATGGTTCGCAGATGTTCGTTGACGGAATTCTCGGGCGCTGGGGGCGCCGACTGCTAGTTGCGACTGCGGCAGTGCTGCTACTGCCCGCGATCGGCCTACTGGGTAGCAGCGCCACGGCGAGCGCCTTCTCGCGCCCTGGGCTGCCAGTCGAGTATCTGATGGTTCCGTCGGCCGCCATGGGCCGCGACATCAAGATTCAGTTCCAGAGCGGCGGCCCCAACTCACCTGCGGTCTACCTGCTCGACGGGCTGCGGGCGCAGGACGACTTCAACGGGTGGGACATCAACACCCCGGCGTTCGAGTGGTATCTCAACTCTGGATTGTCGCTGGTCATGCCGGTGGGCGGCCAGTCGAGCTTCTACTCCGACTGGTACCAGCCGGCGTGCGGCAAGTCCGGCTGCCAGACCTACAAGTGGGAGACGTTCCTGACCTCGGAGCTCCCGGCCTATCTGGCCTCCGAGAAGCAGGTCAAGCCCACCGGCAGCGCCGCAGTCGGCCTGTCGATGGCCGGGTCGGCGTCGCTGATCCTGTCGGTCTACCACCCGCAGCAGTTCCCCTACGCGGCGTCGCTGTCGGGCTTCCTGAACCCCTCCGAGGGGTCGTGGCCGTGGCTGATCAACATCTCGATGGGTGACGCGGGCGGCTACAAGGCCAATGACATGTGGGGTCCAACCGAGGATCCGAACAGCGCCTGGAAGCGCAACGACCCGATGGTCCAGATCCCGGCGATCGTCGCCAACGGCACCCGCATCTGGATCTACTGCGGCAGCGGCACGCCCGGCGACCTCGGTGGCGACAACGTGCCCGCGAAGTTCCTCGAAGGTCTGACCATCCGCACCAACCGGACGTTCCAGGACAACTACATCGCGGCGGGCGGCAAGAACGGGGTGTTCAACTTCCCGAGCAGCGGCACGCACGACTGGGGTTACTGGGGCCAGCAGCTGCAGCAGATGAAGCCCGACCTGATCAGTCACCTGCTCTGAGGACGCTCACCAGCTGACCAGCCGGCTCAGAAGCCGCCGGCGACCCTCACCACGGCGCGGCCGGAATAGCGCCCGGCGCGCACCTCGTCGATGACGGACCCGACGTCCTTCACGTCGACGTCGTGCGCCACCTGCGAAAGGTGCTGCGGCCGAAGCGAATCGCCGAGCAGCTTCCACAGCGCTCGACGGGGCACGATGGGCAATTGCACCGAGTCGATGCCCAGCAATGCGACCCCGCGCAGGATGAAGGGCATCACGGTCGTGGGTAGCGCGGCGCCGCCCGTCAGTCCGCTGGCAGCTACGGCACCGCCGTACTGCAACGTGCTGAGCACGTCGGCCAGCGTCGCGCCGCCGACGCAGTCGATCGCAGCGGCCCAGCGCGCCCTACCCAGCGGCCGTGGCTTCGCGTCGGGATCCTCGGGCAGCCGGCCGATGACGTCGGCCGCGCCGAGCGCCTTCAGCTCCTCGGCCGCCTGCGGCTTACCGGTCGACGCCACTACCTGATAGCCGGCCGAGGCCAACAGGTCGATGCTGATGGACCCGACGCCGCCGGTGGCTCCGGTGACGACGACGGGGCCGTCGTCGGACCGGATGCCGCGGTCGAACAGCGCCTGGACGCTCATCGCGGCGGTGAAGCCCGCCGTTCCGATCGCCATCGCCGTCCAGGCGTCCAAGGTGCCCAGCGGCACCAGTTGGTCGGCGGGTAGCCGCGCGTACTCGGCGTATCCGCCGTGCTTGCCCGTGCCGATGTCGTAGCCGTGGGCCAGCACCCGGTCACCGACCGCGAAGTCGGCGGTGCTGGACTCGACCACCTCACCCGCCAGGTCGATTCCCGGCACGATCGGATAGTCCCGCACCACCCCGCCCTTGGGGGGTTACTGCCAGCGCGTCCTTGTAGTTCACGCTGGAGTATTCGACCCGGATGGTCACCTCGCCCGGGGGCAACCCATCCCGCTGGAGGGTTTCGACCGATGTGGTGATGCCGTCCTGGTCCTGGCGCGCGACCAGTGCCCGAAAAGTGTCCATGGAGCCGACGCTAGCGTGTCGGCTCCCCGCTACTTGAGCTCGGCCGAGCTCAGCCCGAGGAGCCGGCGCGCGATGACGAGCTGCTGAATCTGCTGCGTGCCCTCGAAGATGTCGAGGATCTTCGAGTCGCGCGCCCACTTCTCCAACAGGGTCTGCTCGGAGTAGCCCGTCGTTCCAGCCAGCTCGACGGCCTTGAGCGTGATGTCGCTGGCCACGCGGGCGGCCTTGGCCTTGCCCATCGAGGCTTCCTTGGAGTTCGGGATCCGGTTGTCGGCCTGCCATGCGGAGCGCACGGTCAGCAGATAGCCCGCCTCCCAGTCGGCCTCCATGCGGAGGAACTCCGCGGCGGGCGCACTCTGCGCGTGGGCCGGCTTGTCGTAGGAGATCTCGATGCCCGCGTCGGTGAGGATTGCGCGCAGTTCCTAGAGCGCGGCCCGTGCGACGCCGACGGCCATCGCCGCAACGATCGGCCGGGTGTTGTCGAACGTCTCCATGACACCCGCGAAACCCTTGTCCGCCTGGATGTCTGGATTGCCCAGCAGGTTGTCCTTCGGGATGCGGGCGTTGTCGAAGCGGATGACCGCGGTGTCGGACGCCTTGATGCCGAGCTTGTGCTCGAGTCGCTCGACCGTCACGCCGGGATGCTCGCGAGGTACGACGAACGACTTGATGGCCGCCCGGCCCTTCGCCTTGTCCAGCGTCGCCCACACGACGATGTGCGTCGCGCGCGAGCCTGCAGTCACGAAGATCTTCTCGCCGTTGATGACCCACTCGTCACCGTCGAGCTTGGCGGTAGTGGACACTGCGGCCGAGTCGGAGCCGAAGCTCGGCTCGGTAATCGCCATCGCGGCCCACACCTTGCCGAACCGTTCGAGTTGTTCCGTGGTGGCCACGCTGGAGATCGCGGCATTGCCGAGGCCCTGGTACGGCACCGACAACAGCAGCGCGACGTCGCCCCAGGACACCTCGAGCGCGTTCAGCAGCGCGGACATGTTGGCGCCGTTGATGTTCGCCTTGTTGCCGTCGTCGACACCCGCGGCAAATGCTTCGGCACCCGCGAACGAGATCGTCTTGGCCTCCGACATGCCCTCGAAGAGGGTGGCCAGGGTGTCGAGCTCGATGGGATAGGCGTGTTCGGCCAGGTCGTACTTGCGCGAGATGGGCCGCAGCATCTCGGCTGCGCCTTGGTGCCCCTTCTCGATGACGGCCTGCAGCTTCTTGGGCATTTCCAAATTGATTGCCATGTCGAGTCTTCCGTTCGTTTTCGATTGAGCCGCTACAGGACCACGACGCCCTCGGCGACGCCGAGTGCGCGGAGGTCGCGGTACCAGCGTTCGACGGGATGTTCCTTGGTGAAGCCGTGGCCACCCAACAGCTGCACGCCGTCGAGGCCGATCTGCATGCCCTTGTCGGTGGCGATTCGCTTGGCCAACGCGGCTTCTCGCGCAAACGTCAGACCCTGGTCGGCGCGTGCGGCTCCACGCCAAGTCACCAACCGGAGCCCGTCGAGCTCGGTGGCGATGGTGGCGCACATGAACGCCACGGATTGCCTGCGGGCCACCGGTTCACCGAAGGCTTCGCGTTCCTTGACGTAGGGGATGACGTAGTCGAGCACCGCGTGGGAAGTGCCGACGGCCAGTGCGGCCCAGCCCAGGCGCGACAATGCGATGGCTTCGGAGTAGTCCCGGGCGAAGTCGTCGTCGGAAGCGTCGTCCTCGCCGAGCCGGTTGTGCAGTGGCACCGCCACGTTCTTCAGTTCGACACGGCCCAGCGCCGCCGCGCGAACGCCCATGCTGGGATCGGTGCGGACGGTCAGGCCCTCGGAGTCCGACTCGACGATGAAGAGTGCGGGCTTGCCGTTCAGCTGCGCCGCGATGACGAATAGTTCGGCGTCGGCCGCCGCGGGGACCAGTGACTTCTCCCCGGTGAGCCGGTAGCCGCTCGGCGTGCGCACCGCGACTGTCTTCAGCGCGGTCGGGTCGAACAGCGGGTGTGGTTCGGCGATCGCCACGCAGGCCTGCGGTACCTGTTCGCCCGCGAACGCGGGCAGGTAAGTGGCTTGCTGGCTCGCGCTGCCCCAGTGGGTCAGCGCGGATGCCACGCCGCCCGGCGCCAGGATCGGCAGTGCCAAGCCCATGTCGCCATAGGCGAGCGCCTCGGCGACGAGCGCATTGGTGACGGTGCTGCGTCGCTCGGCGATGCCGTCGAAGTCCTCGGGGACGTTGATGGCGGTGATGCCGAGTTCGGCCGCCTTGCCGATGAGCTCGGACGAGAATTGTGCCGCGGCATCGGCGTCGTAGGCGGCCGGCCGGAGAATCTCTTCGGCGAATTCGCCGACGGTCTCGACGATCATCTTCTGCTCGTCGTCCGGGGTCAGGTCAAAGTAGTCCGAACCGCTGGCCTTGAGGCGCGTCGCGGGCTTGCCGAGCGCTTGCACGCGCTTGAACTGACGGGTCGACGCGCCGACTGCGGAGAACGCGGTCTTGACGCCGTAGCGCAGCCCGCGGTTAAGGGGATCGCGCAAGCCGTAGCGGTCCAGAAACTCCTGGCCGACCAGTGGGGTGATCAGTGCCAATCCGACGTCGGTCGCCGTCCGCTTGTGTCGCTGCAGGCCGACGCCGCTCTCTTCTCCAGAGCGCCGTGGACGCTGAGCCGTGCCATTCTTCGGCGGCAGGGTGTTGGTCATGTTTGCAGTCTCGCTTCGCTGGGGTCAATGCAACGAGACGTACCTTACTCCTGAGTAAGGTAGATCTTGATGTCACGCTGGTCACATGTTCATAGCCGAGCCAGTACGCGGTCGTGGAGCAGCCCGTTCGTTGCGACGGCACTACCGCCGTGTGGGCCGGGAATGCCCTGGACATTGGTGAAGCGCCCGCCCGCTTCGCGCACCAAGATGTCGAGCGGGGCGAGGTCCCACAGTTTCACCTCCGGTTCGGCGGCGATGTCGACCGCTCCCTCTGCGACCAGGCAGTAGGACCAGAAGTCGCCGTAGCCACGGGAGCGCCACACCGCATCGGTGAGGTCGAGGAACTTTGCCCGCCCGCCATCCCAACCGGTGGTGAGGTCGGAGTACGACAGGCTCGCCGAGTCGAGCTCGTCGACAGCGGACACCGAAATCGGCCGCGTCTTGCCTGCGAACGACGTGAAGGCCCCGGCCCCGGCCCCGGCCCACCACCGTCGACCCAGCGCAGGAGCGCTGACCGCACCGACCTGAGGCACCCCGTCGACGAGCAGGGCGATGAGCGTTGCCCAGACCGGCACACCTCGAACGAAGTTCTTGGTGCCATCGATCGGATCCAGTACCCACTGGCGGCCTGAGAAGACGGCGGTGCCGCCGAACTCCTCTCCCAGGACGGCGTCACCGGGTCGATGTTCGGAGATCAGCGCTCGCAGCGCCTCCTCGGCACCTCGGTCGGCGTCGGTCACCGGCGTCAGGTCCGGTTTGGTCTCGATTCGCAGGTCCAACGCGCCGAACCGTTCCATCGTCAATGCATCGGCCTCGTCGGCCAGTTGCAGCGCGAGCTTGATGTCATCGGCCACTGAGCTCATGGGTGCAGTCCTACCATGGCCGAATGTGGGAATTCGTGATGGTGGTGCTGTTGGTCGGGGCGCTCGTCTTGCTGATAGGTCCGCGGCTGATGCGGCGCGGTGCCGGCGGCGGCGTGGGCGGCGGCGGGGGCGGGGGTGGCGACCAGGCGCACGGCACGCTGCTCATCACCGGCGTTAGTCCCCGCCCCGATGCCGACGGGCAGCAGTTCGTCACGATCAGCGGCCTCATCACCGGGCCAACCGTCAACGAGCACCACGTCTATCAGCGGATGGCCGTCGACGTGAACAGCTGGCCCTCGATGGGGGCCTTGATTCCCGTCGTCTACTCGGCGAAAAACCCAGACAAGTGGGCGT
>JAHFVB010000522.1 GCA_023264755.1 Mycobacterium sp.
TGGGCGCGTCGGAGCAGGCCACGCTCAGGCCCCGAAGAGTCTGCGCCGCAGCGCGGCCGCGTTGCCGAAGATGCGAATGCCGAGCACGACGATGATCGCCGTGGACAGCTGGGTACCGACGCCCAATTGATCTCCCACGTAGACGATGAGTGCTGCCACGAGCACGTTGAACACGAATGAGATGACGAACACCTTCGAGTCGAAGATGCGCTCGAGGTAGGCCCGCAGGCCGCCGAACACCGCATCGAGTGCGGCCACCACCGCGATCGGCAGGTAGGGCTGGATGACCTCGGGCACGCTCGGGTGGAACACCAGGCCGAGCACGATCCCGACGACGAGGGCGAGGATTCCGATCATGGGGGCCCAATCTTCTTGGCGAAGTTGACGTCTCGCACCGAACTAGCCGGGACGGTGAGTGCGTCGGCCTCGCTGACGCTGACACCGACGCGGTAGGAGCCCTCCAATAGCCGCAGCCGTTGCAATGCCGGACTGCGCTCGAACGCATCACGCATCGCGTGCTGCGGTCCGATGGCCAGGACTACGTAGGGACTCGTGATGGGTTGATTGTCGACCAACATGCCGCCGCCGGCCTGTCGGATCGTCACGTTGGGACCGATTCGCACTCCCCCGACGGCGACGGCCTCGGCGCCGCTCGCCCATAGTGAGTTCACGGTCAGCTGCAGGTCGCGGTCGAGGATGATCTGTCGACTCCCCGCAACGCGCTGCTTGGAGACGTCGCTCAGGTCGGTCGTGGCCGCGGGCTCGGTCACGGTGACCGTCACCCCAGGACCGGCGACCTTGGTGGCGGCGGCGGCGTACTCGGCTGCGTCCAAGGCCGCGAGCAAGGTTCGACCGCGCTGGTCACCGGCAAGTCGACTGCGGCGCTCGGCCTCGACTGCCGAGGTCAGCCCATCACGGCGAGTGGTGGACTCCCCGACAGCCAGCTCGGCCGCCCGTACCCGCGCCGCGAGCGCCTGCTGAGCGTCACGGGTTTCCGGGGCAACGGATTGGGCCTGCGCGACCGCGGTGGCGAACACCGCGGCGACGGCCAAGCCCGCGCAGAGCTGCCAACTCAACTCGGAGAGCCGGCTGCGCCGCTTGCCGTGTTTGCGCCGTTCGGCCGCCGCGACGTACCCCGGATCGAGATGATCCGACAGCAAGGACCGCAGCAGCGACGGCAACGGAATCAGGGTGGGTGCATTCGCCTCGTGTGCGTTGCGTCCGGCCTCCGGGCGGTAGCCGCCGAGCGCGCGCGCGTCGTCGCTCACTGGCCAGACAATCCCCGGCCGGTTGCTGCGCGGGGCAGCTGCCGCACCACCAACTGCACTTGGATCAGATACAGCACCGCGGACCACAGGTACATGGCGATTCCCCAGCAAACGAATGCCCATCCGATGGCCAGGATGATGCGGCTCCACAGCGCGTCCCACTGACCCAGCAGCACCAGCGGGAAGCCCGACATCAGCGCGAACGTCGCCGCCTTGCCGAGGTAGGACACCGGCAACGCTGTCAGCCCCCGGCTGCGCAGGACGGGCAGGGTGGTGGCCAGCAGCACGTCGCGCCCCAACAGGATGGCCACGATCCACCATGGCACGATGCCTGCGAAGGCCAGCGCGACCGGGACGGCCACCATGTAGATTCGGTCGACGGCGGGGTCCAGCAACGCTCCCAGCCGCGACGACTGATTGGCGACCAGCCGCGCGATCTTGCCATCCGCCCAGTCGGAGAACCCGCTGAACATCAGCACCGCCACCGCCCAGCCGTACTGGTGGACGCCGAACAGCAGATAGAGGAAGACCGGAACCAGGATCAGCCGCAACACGCTCAGCGCGTTCGGCACCGTCCACACCCGGTCGCCAGTCGCTTCGCTCCTGCCCTCGGCGCCAACTTCCCGAGTCGCTTCGCTCCTGCCCTCCGGATTATTCTCCCGAGTCGCTTCGCTCCTGCCCTCGGCGCCAACTTCCCGAGTCGCTTCGCTCCTGCCCTCCGGAAGCTCCATAGGCCCTAAACCTAGCGGAATACCCCCGGCAGACTCAGCGCCGCCATGGCATCGTCGTCCAGCGGGTTGTCGTGAATCATGTACGTCCACGTCGAGGTCGGACGTGCCAGTTTCGACAGGTCGAGCCCCTGCTCCTCGGTCAGCACGTTCGCTGTCTCGAAGGTCTGCTGGGCCGCCTCGATCGCGTCGGCCGCCAGCGACCCGAATGCGTCGACAGCCATGCGATGGAATTCGTCCAGCGGATCTTGGCGACCGAGCGCACGAAGGTGGATGCTCTCCCGGATGTCGGCCAGGTAGGCCTGGTGGTCGGCCCAGCCGCGGTCCAGGTGATAGAGCATGATCAGCCGGCAGATCGTCTCCAGCCGTTCCTCGCCCACCTCCTCGACGAGCTCCTCGTACCGCTCCGGTGACAGCTCGGCGAGTTCCTCCCTGGCCGCGGCGGTGCGCAGCAACTGTCCACGGCGTTCGGCGATGATGCCGCGCTGCTGCGCGACGAGCTGGTTGTAGCGCCAGGTGTTCGCGTGGACGTCGAGCAGCTTGCCCTCCGCGACCCGTTGGGCGTGTTCGAGCAGCGCGGCCGCCCGGTCGTTGGTGATGCGGCCATCCTCGTCGGTCTGCATCGGCAGTTTCTGCGGTTCCAGGTGGGCCACGACGACGTCGTCCTCCCAGCTGGAGAAGAACACCGACGACCCGGGATCCCCCTGCCGCCCGGCCCGCCCGCGCAACTGGTTGTCCAGTCGCTCGGTGTGGTGGCGACCGGTTCCGATGACGTGCAGCCCGCCGAGCTCGGCCACTTCGTCGTGGCCGGCCTCGTCGGAGCCGCCCAATCTGATGTCGGTGCCGCGACCGGCCATCTGAGTGGACACGGTCACCTTGCCCAGGGTGCCCGCCTCGGCGATCACCGCGGCCTCTTCGGCGTCGTTCTTGGCGTTCAACACGACCGCCGGGATGCCCGCCTTGACGAGGCGCTCGTGCAGCTCCTCCGATTCCGCGACGTCGCGGGTTCCGACGAGTATCGGTTGTCCCGTTTGGTGCACGGAGGTGATGTGCTCGACGACGGCGTCGTACTTGGCGGCCGCGGTGATGTAGACCCGGTCGGGTTCGTCCTCCCGGACGTTCGGTGTGTTCGGCGGAATCGGGGACACTCCGAGCTTGTAGAACTTGCGCAGCTGTTCGCCCGCGGCCAACGCGGTACCCGTCATCCCACACACCGTGGGATACCGGTTGATCAGGGCCTGCACGGTGATGGTGTCGAGCACCTCACCGGTCTCGGTGGTCTCGATGCCCTCCTTGGCCTCGACGGCGGCCTGCAGTCCATCCGGCCACCGTTGCAGCGAGGCGATGCGGCCACGCGAGGAGTTGATCAGGTGCACGGCGTCGTCGCGGACGATGTAGTGGACGTCGCGTTGCAGCAGCACGTGGGCGTGCAGCGCGACGTTCACCTCGGTCAACGTGGTCCCGACGTGCTCCTCGGAGTACAAGTCGATACCGCCGAGCGCCGCTTCGAGCTTGGCGGCCCCGGCCTCGGTGAGCTGTACGTTGCGCCGGTCGGCGTCGGTTTCGTAGAACGTGCCCGACTCCGACCCCGTCGTCAGGTCACCGACCAGTTTGATGATCTCCGGTCGGGGAGTTTCCCGATGGCTGGTCCCGGCCAGCACCAGCGGCACCAGCGCCTCGTCGACGAGT
>JAHFVB010000116.1 GCA_023264755.1 Mycobacterium sp.
GTCGCCCGCACTGCGCGAAACTGCCTCGCCCGAGCCGGGTTTCGTCGATCGAGTCTGGTCGCCGCTGCGCCCCGCCTTCCCGGGCGGGCTGGTGTTCGGGATCGCCGGGCTGGTGCTCGGACCACTGGCCGGGCTGTGGCTCGGCTACCGTCAGGCCCGCGCCGCAGCACAGCTCGTCGACCGTTAAGTGCGCAGCTCCCTGCGCAAGATCTTGCCCGCCGCCGACTTCGGGATGGCGTCGAGGAATGCCACCTGGCGCACCTTCTTGTAGGGCGCGACCTGCCTAGCGACGAACTCCATCACCTGCGCCGCGGTGAGGTCGGCGCCAGATTGCTTGACCACGAACGCCTTTGGCACTTCCTCGCCGGTTTCACCATCGGTGACGCCGACGACCGCGGCATCGGCGACGTCCGGGTGAGTGAGCAGCACGGCTTCCAGTTCCGCGGGCGGCACCTGATAGCCCTTGTACTTGATGAGCTCCTTGAGCCGGTCGACGATGTACACGCAGCCCGTCGAATCGACCCTGGCCACGTCGCCGGTGTGCAGGAAGCCGTCGTCGTCGATGGTCTCGCGGGTGGCCTGCTCGTTGCCGAGGTAGCCGGCCATCACGTTGGGGCCCTTGAACCACAACTCCCCGGCGTCGCTGAGCCCCGAGGCCGGAGGATCGAGCTCGGCGCCGGTCTCGAGGTCGACGATCTTGCTGACCGCGTTGGGCACCGTCCATCCGCACGAACTCATCGGGGCCGGGGAACCGGTGAGCTCGCGGCCGCCGTCGAATGGCGTCACGTGGCTGACCGGGCTCAACTCGCTCATGCCGTAGCCCTGCACCAGTTGGCACTTCAACCGGGCCACGACCGCTTGGCCGAGCTCTTCGTCGAGTGGCGCGGCGCCGGACATGATGGAGCGCAAGCTCGAGAGGTCGTACCGCTCGACCAGTGGGTGCTTGGCCAGCGCCACCGCGACCGGCGGAGCGATGAAGGCGTGGGTGCACCGGTGTCCGGCGATGTTCGCCAGGAAGCCCTCGAGGTCGAAGCCGGCCATGATGATCAGCTGGGCGCGTGCGTGCAGAGCAGCGTTGAGCAGCACCGTCATGCCGTAGATGTGGAAGAAGGGCAGCACCGCGAGGACGCGGTCATCGGCGGCCATGCCCTGCAGCGGCCGGATTTGGGCGACGTTCGAGGTGAGGTTCTGGTGCGTCAGCATGACGCCCTTGGGATTGCCCGTCGTGCCCGAGCTGTACGGCAGCACGGCCAGGTGCGTGGCCGGGTCGAAGGCGACCTCAGGGGCGGCGCACCCCGCATCGAGCAGCTCGGAGGCGCTGGGGTGCCCGTCAACCCGTTCGCCGCGTCCGTCGAGTACCACGACGGACGCATCGGGCAGCCCGACCGCCGCCGCGGCCTCCACGGCCTGGGGGAGCAGCGCGCTCGTGGTGATCAGCATCGCGGCCCGTGAGTCCGCCAGCTGCTTGGCGATGTCCTTGGCGGTGAACAGCGCGTTGATGGTGGTCGCCGTCGCCCCGGCCCGCAGGATGCCGTGGAAGGCAATGGCGAACGCCGCGCTGTTGGGAGCCAGCAGCCCGACCACGTCGCCGACACCCACCCCCCGTTGTGCAAGTGCGCCGGCGAAGGCGTCGATGCGGCCGACCATGTCCGCGTAGCTGGTGGTGGCACCCGAATCCGCGTCGACCAACGCGATGCGCCCGTGGTCGGCGTCGGCAAGGTCGCCGAACAGGTACTCGTAGAGGCTGGTGGTGGGAAGTTGGACCGGGGGAAACGGGCTCGCGAAACTCATGTCGGCTCCGATCGAACCACGTGCGGGGAACGGCCGTCGTCGAGCAGCTTGATCGACTTCCTGGGAGCGGTCAGTCGATAGGACGCATCGACGAGTTCCCGGACCTCGGCCCAGTCCACCTTGGCCACCCGATCGAAGTCGAGCCCGAGCCACCCCGACGGACCCAGATAGGCGGGGTAGAAGAAGCGTTCGTCCTGGCTTAGCGCCGAACGTTCCGACTCGTCGACCCTCACCATCACGCAGTGCGGGACGCCGGCCAGCTGCCCAGACTCCTTGCTGCTGCCGCCATACATCGCGAACATCTTGGCGACGAAGAATCCCGGTCTGCCGTGTGACACCTTCTCGAATGCGTCGGGATAGCCGAGCGCGATCGTCCTCAATTCGGCAAGGCCGGGATCGTCGTCGCGGAACACGAGCGGGTGTGGCACGGGAGGGAGTTTACCGAGCCAGCAAGCCGAGTTAGGGTGACCTTGCTCGGACCGCTCCGATAACCTGCGGGGGTGAGCTCGCTAGAGGCCGATCCGGTCCCCGCCGACGTGCGGCGTCAGTGGCAGCTGCTGGCCGAGGACGTCCGCGGCCACCAATTCCGCTACTACGTCAAGGACGCGCCGATCATCTCCGACGGCGAATTCGACAAGCTCTTCGGTGAGCTCTCGGCGCTGGAGGAGCAGTACCCGGAACTGAGGACGCCCGATTCGCCGACGCAACTGGTCGGGGGAGCCGGCTTCGCCACCGACTTCGCCCCCGCCGACCACCTCGAGCGGATGCTGTCGCTGGACAACGTCTTCACCTCCGACGAACTGTCGGCCTGGGCCGACCGGCTGACCAGCGAGGTCGGTGACGACCCGTTCTACCTGTGCGAGTTGAAGATCGACGGCGTTGCGTTGGCACTGGTCTATCGCGACGGCAAACTGGTCCGCGCCGCCACTCGGGGTGACGGCCGGACCGGCGAGGACGTGACGCTCAACGCCCGCACCATCGAAGACGTGCCGGAGACGCTGGTGCACAGCGACGAGTTCCCCGTGCCGAAGGTGCTCGAGGTCCGTGGCGAGGTGTTCTTTCGAGTGGCCGACTTCGAGGCGCTCAATGCCGGCCTCGTCGAAAGCGGCAAGCTGCCGTTCGCCAACCCGCGCAACAGCGCCGCGGGCTCGTTGCGGCAGAAGAACCCCGCCGTCACCGCCCGGCGCAACCTGCACATGATCTGCCACGGACTCGGCCGCGTCGACGGTGTGGCGGGCTTCCCCTTTGACACCCTGCACGACGCCTACCGGGCGCTCGGCGCCTGGGGGCTGCCGGTCTCCGACCACACCACTCGCGTGCAGGGCATCGCCGCCGTCGCCGAACGAGTGACCTACTGGGGTGAGCACCGCCACGACGTCGAACACGAAGTCGACGGATTGGTCGTCAAGGTCGACGACGTGGCGCTGCAGCGTCGGTTGGGGGCCACCTCGCGCGCGCCGCGCTGGGCGATCGCCTACAAGTATCCGCCCGAGGAAGCCACCACCAAGCTGCTCGACATCAAGGTCAACGTCGGGCGTACGGGCCGGGTGACGCCGTTCGCGTTCATGGAGCCCGTCAAGGTGGCCGGCTCGACGGTCAGCCAGGCCACCCTGCACAACGCCTCCGAGGTCAAACGCAAGGGCGTACTGATCGGCGACACCGTCGTCATCCGCAAGGCCGGGGAGGTCATCCCCGAGGTGCTCGGTCCGGTGGTCGAGGTCCGGGACGGCACCGAGCGCGAGTTTCACATGCCGACACAGTGTCCCGAGTGCGGCACCACGCTGGCCCCCGCCAAGGAAGCCGACGCCGACATCCGTTGTCCCAACTCGCGAAGCTGCCCAGCGCAGCTGCGCGAGCGGGTGTTTCACGTCGCCGGCCGGGGCGCCCTCGACATCGAAGGGCTTGGCTACGAGGCGGCCTCGGCGCTGCTGACCTCCGGCGTCATCACCGACGAGGGCGACCTGTTCGGGTTGACCGAGGACGACCTGCTGCGCACCGAGCTGTTCAAGGTCAAGGCGGGCGAGTTGTCCGCCAACGGTCGGCGGCTGCTGGCCAATCTGGACAAGGCCAAGGCCCAACCGCTGTGGCGGGTGCTCGTCGCGCTGTCCATCCGCCATGTCGGGCCCACCGCGGCGCGGGCGTTGGCCCAGGAATTCGGCAGCCTGGACGCCATCGAGGCGGCGTCGGACGAGCAGCTGGCCGAGACCGAGGGCGTGGGGCCGACCATCGCGGATGCGGTCAAGGAGTGGTTCACCGTCGACTGGCACCGGGCGATCGTCGACAAGTGGCGGGCCGCCGGCGTGCGCATGGCCGACGAACGCGACGCCGGTGTCGAGCGCACGCTCGAAGGGCTGTCGATCGTCGTCACCGGGTCGCTGACCGGCTTCTCGCGCGACGAGGCCAAGGAAGCGATCCTGGCCCGCGGCGGCAAGGCTGCGGGGTCGGTGTCGAAGAAGACCGCCTACGTCGTTGCCGGCGATGCCCCTGGATCCAAGTACGACAAGGCCATCGAGCTCGGCGTGCCGGTATTGGACGAGGCGGGCTTCCGGCGGTTGTTGGAGTCGGGCCCCGACGCCGATTGAGCGTCAGCGATAACCCGCGCGCATGTCGTCGACGATGCGCGGGTGCTCCAGCGTCGAAGGCTCCAGCTGCTGCGGCGCCACGTCGGCGGCGAACACGGTGGACGCGTCGAGCACCTGCTGGCTGAGAAACCTCAGCGGCGGGGCGCCTTTCGGCACGGTCGGCACCGGAGCTTCGGCGCCCAGCCGGGCCAGGGTGAATCCCCAGTCGCCGAACGTCGGCACGTTCACGTGGTACGGCGTCACCGCGAAGCCCACCGAGCGAATCGTCGACACCGTGCGCCAGAAGACCTTTGGCGTCGAGTACGGGCTGCCGGATTGCACGACCATCAGACCGTGGGGGGCGAGCGCATGGGTGATCAGCGTGTAGAACTCGGCCGAATAGAGCCGGCCCAGCACGGGGTTGTCCGGGTCGGGCAGATCGACGATGACGGCGTCGAAACCACCGGACGGCACCACCCCGGGGTGCGGAACGCGCAGCCACGCCATCGCATCGTCGATGATCAGGTGCACCCGCGGATCGTCCAGCGCGCCACCGTTGGCCGAACGCATCGTGGTCCTGGCCATCTCGATCACCGCGGGGTCGAGTTCGACCTCGACGATCGGTCCGATGTCCTTTTGACGCAACAACTCTCGGGCGGCTAACCCGTCGCCGCCACCGATCACCAGAACCGACCGGGCGCCCGCGCCCAGCACCGGATACACCAGGCTCTCGGTGTAGCGGTACTCGTCGCGGGTGGAGAACTGCAGACCGCCGTCGAGGTAGAGCCGCATGTCGTCACCCTGCTTGGTGACCACCAGTTCTTGGTAGGCGGAGTGCCGGTAGGCGATGATCGGATCGGCGTAGAGCCGCTGCCTGGCCGTCGTCTCGATGCCGCGGGCGGAGACCATCAGCGTGACGAGCATGGCGAAGGCCAACGCCAAAACCGTCAGGGCAGTGAGGAATTCGCGCCTGGACAGGACCTTGCGCAGCAGGAACGCCGCGACGATGGCAGCGGCGGCCAGATTGATCATCCCAGTGGCCGCCGCACCGCGGATCATCCCCAGCTGCGGCAATACCAAGAAGGGCCAGGCCAACCCGCCGAGCAGGGCGCCGAGGTAGTCGGCGGCATTGAGGTTGGCCAACACCCGACCCGCGTCGGTGGCGCCCGCGGTGCGGCCGCGCTGCAGCAGCGTCATCAGCAACGGCACCTCGGCGCCGACCAGGATCCCGATCGACGCCGTGGCGATGGCGAGCACGGCCGCCGAACCGCCGACGAACGAAAACGCGACGTACAGGGCCGTCGCCGACAATCCGCCGACGAGGCCCAGCAGTGTCTCGACGACGACGAAGGTGATCGCCGCTCTGGCCAGCAGTGGTTTGACGAGCAGGCCGCCCACGCCCAGTGCGGCGACGTAACCGGCCACGATCAGCGACGTCGCCGCAATGCTCCCGCCGGTGAGGCTCGTCGAAAGCGTCAGCAGCGCAAGCTCGTAGACGATGCCGCAGGCGGCGCAGGCCGCAACGGAGGCCAGCAGCAGGGCACGCCAGCGCAGCCCGAAGGTGGGCGCCGGGGGCGCGGCCGGCGCGCTGATCACGACAGCGCGGCTGCGGTGATCGCTCCGACGGCCACCAATACGACGGCCGCGGCGATCGAAGCCGGGTGGAAGCGCTCTTCGTCGACGACGTCGCGGAACTGGCCCGGCACGACGGCCTCGAGCACTACCAACGCCACTCCCTGCAGCGCCACCCCGACCAACCCGTACACCAGGGTGTCGATCAGGCCCTGACCGAGTTTGTCGGAGCTGGCCAGGATGGCGGAGCCGATCACCAACGTGAGCGAGACGTCGGTGGCGGCCGTGACGATCACGGCGTTGGGTCGACGCTCGACGAAGACCTGCCTGCGCAGCCGGCCCGGGGTCAGGGCGTCGACCATGACGAAGCCGCAGCCCAGCACGAATACCCCGGCAACGAAGTACAGCAGCGCGCTGACGAGATTCTGGGCGAGTACGTCGGTGTTGATGGTGCCGAATTCGACGGCGGCCAGGTTCATGGGTGGCTCCTCAGCGGGGATGGGTAACGGGGTGTCACTTGACGCCGTCGGGTCCGCCGGAGTCTCCGCCCGAACTACTGGCGGGTGATCCGGGATAGAAGCCCGGCCCCAAGTAGGTGTAGTGGCCCTGGTTGTAGCCGTCGTTGAGCGATTCCAGGTGAATGCTGCACGCTCGATTGCCGTACTTGCCGACCGTGACGATGTTGTCGTCGTAGCGCAGGTATTCGGTCTTGGTCTTGTCGTCGGAGTTGCGAGCCTCCGGAGGCTGGTCCTCGGCGATGTCGTCGGCGACGCTCTCGGGAGATCCGCTGCAGTCGTACCGGTTCGACCCGGCCGAGTGGTAGTTGTCCCCGAGATAGGACGCGAGGCTCGGGGCGATCAGGATGCTGCCGGCCAGGCAGCCGGCTCCTGCGAGTGCCAGCAGGCCCGCCAGGAAGAAGAGGCGGCCACGTGTCATGGCCGCCAACGGCTTTCGGTGTGCACCACGGTGCCGCCCGGGTGCTTCGGATAGAGGTGCCACGTCTCCCAGCGCCAACCGGAGCCGTCGCAGCCGGCGGTGATTGCCGTCAATGCGGCGGCGTCACCGGGAAAGGAGCCGCCAAGCCAGCTCGGTTCCGTCGCGCAGTGGTTGCGCAACCGTGCGGCCAGCAGTCGGAACCGGGCCTCGTCGTATCTGCTGGTGCGAGAGCGCAGTTGGTATCCAGGTGCCTTGGCGTGGGTGGGCAGTCCGGTGCCGCCGGCCGGGGTGGCACACGAAATCTGTTCGGAGAAGCCCGAACCGGCGTGTGCGACGTTCACGACATGGGAAGCCCCCAGGATTCCGAGCTCGACGGCGCCCCCGTCGGGATGATCCAGTCGAAGCGTCGCCAAGGGTGCCGGGGCCGGTGCGTTTAGGGTCAGCCGCAGGCCGGTGTCACTCACGTCGGTCGGCGTCACCAAGAGCTCGTGCAGGGGCACGTTGGTGTCCTAGCGGGCTTCCGGCGGCGGGGCCGGATACACGGTGAGTTCGCCGGGGCGTACGGGGGTTCCGGTCGACAGTTCCCACGGCATGTCAGCGCCGTAGCGTTCGAAGCTCAGTAGCGCCGACCCGTCGTCGGTGGCGTAGTCGACGAAATCCATGGCGCCTGCCGCGGCAAGTCCGGTCGTGCCCTCGGAGGTGTACGACGCGTGGCCGCGCTCCTGCTCGTGGAACTGCAGGCCGTCGACCGTCAGCTGGCCGCCCGGCTGCAGGACGAGGTCGCGGCGGGCCTTCCAGAACGCCAGCTCCAGGCGCCCCTCGTCGTCCTCGACGGAGAACCACAGGGGTTCGGCACCGTCGCCCTCGATGAGGTGCTCCCACCACACGAACGGTCCTTCGCTCAGGGTGACGGTGCCGCGCACCACGTAGTCGATGCCGCCGTATCCGACGATCGCTCCCGGGCCCAGTTGGCGAGGTCCGAACTGGGGCATGGCATTGAAGGCCAACGGGTCCGCGCGGGACGGTGACTTCTCGTTCGGCCCTGCGGTGCGTGGTCTGCGAAGGGCGATGATCAATACGACGACGGCGGCGACGAACAGCACCAGCGCCGCGACGAAAAGCGCAGTCCCCACCCGAGTTCCCTTCGTGCCACCGACGCGGCCGCCCTGATTCCGCTAGACGGTAATCGCAAGTTCCTGCCACCCGGCTGAGAATCGGCTGGCAACTGACCGAAAGTTGACCATACCGGCCGAGCCGCGCAGCTCAGCGCAGGATCGTCGCGACGATGCCAGCCAGGTAGCCCAGCCGGGCGACCTCCGACGGCCGAAACACCGGTCCGCCCGGTCGACCCAGCATCACCGCGACATCCGGCGCGCCGAGCGGCGCCGCGGCCAGCGTGGTGTCCATGTCGCGCCACACCTGAGGCACCCAATCCTGCGAGCCATCCAGTGCGGCGGCGTGATCGAGCGGCAGCCAGGGCGCAGTCACGGCCTCGGTCTCCGGAGCGCCGTGGCTACCGGCGATGCGTTCCAACCCCGAGGGGATGAGCTTGATCACGGTGCACCATCCGACCCGCAGCACCTTCGGCGCCTCTTCGGCGAGCACGGCGAGTTTCTCGGGTCGCGTATGCGCCGCGGCGATGTGATCGATGAGCTCCAGTTCGCGGTGGGCTTCCAGCAATCCGGTGTGGGGTCGGATGCTGTCGACGTACACCCCCTGCAGCTTCTCGGCGGCGGTGATCAGCATGTCGGGCATGGAGCCCAGCGGCAGTTCGACGACGAGGTCGTCGACGGCGTAGCCCGCGGCCCGCTCGATCACGTCGAGGGACAGGATGTCGGCTCCGACCGACCCCAGTGCCACCGCGAGCGAGCCCAGGCTGCCAGGCCGGTCCTCGAGCTGGACCCGCAGCAGATATGACGGCACGCGCAACACTGTGACACGGAGGGCGGGAGCGCAGCGACTCGAGAGCGCCCGCATCGGTGCCGACCGCCTTGACTAGGCTTTGTGGTCGTGTCACAGATCTCCCGGGATGACGTCGCCCATCTGGCGCGTTTGGCCCGGCTCACCCTGACCGACGGCGAGCTGGACAGCTTCGCCGGCCAACTCGACGCGATACTCGGCCACGTCGGCCGGATTCAGGCGGTCGACGTCACCGGAGTGGAGGCGACGGACAACCCGCTGGCCCGCCGTGCCGGTGCTCAGCGACCCGAGGACGCGTCCGGGATCGCGAACGTCACCCGGCCCGACGTCGTCGTGCCGAGCCTAACCCAAGACGAGGCGCTGGCGGAGGCGCCCAACGCCGCCGAAGGCCGCTTCGCCGTGCCGCGGATCCTAGGGGAATCAGAGTGACGAGCATGAACGACGTCGTGCGGTTGGACGGCGCGACACTCGGCGCCAAGATCGCGGCCAAGGAACTGAGTTCGACCGAGGTCGTTCAGGCGCATCTGGACCAGATCGCCGAGACAGACGCGCAATACCACGCGTTCCTCCACGTGGCCGCTGACGACGCGTTGGCCGCGGCGGGTCGGATCGATGCCGCGGTGGCGGCCGGCGATCCGCTGCCCTCCCCGCTGGCCGGCGTCCCCTTGGCGCTCAAGGACGTGTTCACCACCACCGACATGCCGACGACGTGCGGGTCGAAGATCCTCGAGGGCTGGCGTTCGCCCTACGACGCGACCGTCACGGCCCGGTTGCGTGCGGCCGGCATCCCGATCCTGGGCAAGACCAACATGGACGAGTTCGCGATGGGGAGCTCGACGGAGAACTCGGCGTACGGCCTCACCCGCAACCCGTGGAACGTCGACCGCGTGCCCGGTGGCTCGGGTGGCGGTAGCGCGGCCGCACTGGCCGCTTTCCAAGCGCCACTGGCGTTGGGGTCGGACACCGGCGGTTCCATCCGTCAACCCGCGGCCCTGACCGCCACCGTCGGCGTGAAGCCGACCTACGGCACGGTGTCGCGCTACGGCTTGATCGCGTGCGCGTCGTCGCTGGACCAGGGCGGACCGTGCGCGCGCACGGTGCTGGACACGGCGTTGCTCCACGCGGTGATCGCCGGGCACGACCCGCGTGACTCCACGTCGATCGACGTGGCGACCCCCGACGTCGTCGGCGCGGCCAAGGCGGGTGCGGTCGGTGACCTGACGGGAGTGCGGGTCGGAGTCGTCAAGCAGTTGCACAGCGGCGACGGTTACCAGGCGGGCGTGCTGGCCTCGTTCCACGCCGCCGTCGAGCAACTCACCGCGCTCGGCGCCGAGGTGGTCGAAGTCGACTGTCCGAACTTCGATCACTCGATGGCGGCCTACTACCTGATCCTGCCGTCGGAGGTGTCGAGCAACCTGGCCCGCTTCGACGCGATGCGCTACGGGTTGCGCGTCGGCGACGACGGGACGCATAGCGCCGAGGAGGTGATGGCGTTGACCCGCGCGGCCGGCTTCGGCCCAGAGGTCAAGCGCCGCATCATGATCGGTACGTACGCGCTGTCGGCGGGCTACTACGACGCGTATTACAACCAGGCGCAGAAGGTTCGCACGCTGATCGCCGGCGACCTCGACCGCGCCTACGAAAGCGTCGACGTCTTGGTCACCCCCACTACTCCCTCCACGGCCTTCGCGCTCGGGGAGAAGGTCGACGATCCGTTGGCGATGTACCTGTTCGACCTGTGCACGCTGCCGCTGAACCTGGCCGGCCACTGTGGAATGTCGGTGCCCTCGGGGTTGTCCGAGGACGACGGGCTGCCGG
>JAHFVB010000117.1 GCA_023264755.1 Mycobacterium sp.
AAGTGCTCGAGTACCTCGGTACCGAACACCAGCGCGTCGACGGGTACCCGCTCGTCGACGCCGTGGAACAACGCGGCGAAGTCCAACTCCGGGGGCAACCGCAGCGGGATGAAGCCAAAACAGCGAATACCCAGGCGCGCAAAGTGTTTTGCGTCGGTCCCTCCGGAGAGCATGTAGGGCACGATGCGGGCCTCTGGATCGACCGCCAGCAAGGCGGTGTTCATCGCGTCCACCAACGCTCCGTCGAACGTGGTCTCGTACGCCGGCAGGTGCGCTATCCACTCCTTGGTGACGTTCGGACCGATCAGCTCGTCGACCGTGGCCTCGAACTCGGCCGAACGGCCCGGCAGCACCCGGCAGTCCACGACGGCCTCGGCGGTGCCGGGGATGACGTTGGCCTTGTAGCCGGCCTTGAGCATGGTCGGGTTCGCGGAGTCCCGCATCGTGGCGCCCACGATGCGGCCGATCGGGCCCAGCTTGGCGATGGTCCCATCCAGGTCGGGCGAATTCGGGTCGAACGCATGCCCGGTCTCCTCGCCGACGGCGGTGAGGAACTGTGCGACCGGGTCGGTCAGCACCAGCGGGAACTGGTGATTGCCCAGCCGCGCAACAGCTTCCGCGAGAATGGTGACGGCATTCTCGTCGTGCACGAACGAGCCGTGCCCGGCTCGACCGTGCGCGGTCAGGCGCATCCACTGCATGCCCTTCTCCGCCGTCTCGATGAGATAGAGCCGACGCTCGCCACCGTCGCGGCGGGGCACCGTCAGCGAGAAGCCGCCGACCTCGCCGATGGCCTCGGTGACGCCCTCGAACAGGTCGGGGCGATTCTCCACCAACCACTGGCAGCCGTACTTGCCGCCGGCCTCCTCGTCGGCGACGAAGGCGAACACCAACTCACGCGGGGGCACGATGCCGGCGGTCTTGAAGCGACGTGCCACCGCGATCATCATGCCGACCATGTTCTTCATGTCGATGGCCCCGCGGCCCCAGACGTAGCCGTCTTCGACCGCTCCCGCGAACGGGTGCACGCTCCAGTCGGCCGCCACCGCAGGCACGACGTCGAGGTGTCCGTGGATCAGCAGCGCACCGCGAGTCGGGTCCGCGCCGGCCAATCGGGCGAACACGTTGCCCCGGCCCGGGGCGCCGGACTCCACGTACTCGGTCTGATAACCCACCTGTTCGAGCTGCTCGGCGACCCAGCGCGCGCACTCCGCCTCGCCCTTGGTGGTCTCCAGTTCGCCCGTGTTGGAGGTGTCGAACCGGATCAGTTCACTGACGAACTGCACCACTTCGTCGGCTGCTCTGGTCACAGTCACCCTTAATACACCACCCGCGGCGACGGCGGGTTTTGGTACCGGGGCGAGGATCCGATAACCTAAGCTGCCTTCGAACTGGTCCGAGTGGCGGAATGGCAGACGCGCTAGCTTGAGGTGCTAGTGCCCTATTAATGGGCGTGGGGGTTCAAGTCCCCCCTCGGACACCAGATGGGTGAGTCGAGTCCCGGGTTCGCCCGGGATTCGACTCACCAGTTGGGAAATTGGCCCCGGACGTCGTCCGGGGCCACTTTCGTCGTAGGGCGCGCCGAGGACTTCGTCCCCTACCGGCGGGCGCGGGAAGGGCCGACGATGTCGGTACCCCACACCCGGGAGGCGACATGACGGTGTTGGTAGTAGGCCGCCGAGCCTTCGACACCCGGCTGGCCGTCGTCGGCGGTCAGGCGCACGCTTTGGCGGCCGTCGACGAGATGTCCGAGCTCGCTTCGGAACTCGCGGTGATCCTGCGACGCACCGGGGTCGAGTCTGCGGCCAGCGATCGAGCGTTCACAGCCATCGAATCCTGGGCCCGAAGACCCCTCCGGTCGGGACCAACGCCTCCTGAGGAGAGCCGCCAGGGCCGCTAGCGTCGGCGGCATCGCGCTCGAACGACGCTGCCAGAAGGGAACCAGTGAGATGGATGCCATTCCGATGGGCCGCATCGCCGGGTTCCCGGTCCGGGTCAATTGGAGCGTGTTGATCATCCTGTGGTTGTTCACCTGGAGTCTGGCCTCCACGTTGCCCGGGACGGCGCCCGGCTACCCGAGAGCGGCCTATTGGCTGGCCGGAGGTTGCGGCGCAGTGATTCTGCTCGGATCGCTGTTGGCCCACGAGTTGACGCACGCGATCTTCGCGCGCCGGGCCGGGGTGCCGGTGTCCGACGTGACGCTGTGGTTGTTCGGCGGTGTCACTCGGCTCGGAGGCGACGCCAAGACGCCGGCGCAGGCCCTTCGGATCGCAATCTCGGGTCCGCTGACGAGCCTGGCCCTCGCCGTGTTCTTCGGGGCCGCTGGACTTGGACTCGGCGGGCTCGAGGGGCCGGCCCTCGCGGTCGGCGTCGTCTGGTGGCTGGCCAGCGTCAACCTGCTGCTGGGCTTGTTAAATCTATTGCCCGGCGCCCCGTTGGACGGCGGGCAGGTGCTGCGGGCCTTCCTGTGGCGGCGCTACGCCGATCCGGTGCGTGCGGGCGTCGCCGCCGCCCATGCCGGGCGCATCCTCGCGTTCGTGTTGATCGCGCTGGGGCTGGGCGAGTTCCTGACTGGAGCAGTGGTCGATGGGGCGTGGCTGGTGTTCCTCGGCTTGTTCATCTTCGCGGCCTCCCGCGAGCAAGAGCTACAGGTGAGCACCGAAAGTGCCCTCGCCGCGGTCCGCGTCGCCGACGTGATGACCGCCCAACCACACACCGCGCCAGGCGACCTCACCATCGAGGACTTCATCCACCGCTATCTGCTGGGCGACCGGCATTCGGCCTATCCGGTCGCCGACCGCGATGGCTCGATCATCGGGTTGATCACGCTGGCGCAGTTGCGCCGCATCCCACCGCAGCAGCGCAGCGCGACGTTGGTCCGCGAGGCCGCGCTACCGCTGTCCGAGGTACCCCAGGCCTCCCCGGACGAGCCGCTGACCGCGCTGCTCCAACGGTTGGCCCCGAGGTCCGGCGACCGAGCCCTCGTCATCGATGCCGGCCACGTGGTCGGCATCGTCACGAGCAGCGACCTGAGCCGCCTACTCGACGTCTACCGGGTGGCCTACGTCGGCAGCTGAGCCCGGGGCCGGCAGGGCTGAGTCAACCCGGTGTAGCCACAGGAACCCGTGTTGCCCGGCACCGGTGGCGAGGAAGGGTTTCGCCAGCAGCGGGTAGGCCTTCATCGCCTCCGCGCGTGAGATCAGCCGGGGCCGGTCGAGCGCATGTTCGCGACCATTCCAGGTGAGGGTGCACGTCCCGGCGGCCAACACGTTGTCGCACCAATCCACCTGCGGGTACGCCTTCGCCAGTACGAAACCGTCTCCGAGCGGGTAGGCGCTCAGCGGCGTCTCGTACGGCCGCCCGCTGCGCCGACCGACGTGATGCAGCAGGCCGAGGTTGAAGTACACCCTCCCCAGCCGGGTTCCGGCGATGTTGCGCAGCCTGCGATTCATCGGCTTGGTGAGCCGACGGGTCCGGTCGCTGATCCAGCCGATGCGCAGCGCCATCCCCCAGCCGAAGAGAAGCAGATAGAGCGCCGCGACCGTCCCGCCCACGATGGCCAGGGCACGCCAGCACGCCGACCAGAACCGGGGTCCGAGACTCTTCACCTTCCAACTCCTGACGACGCCGACTCGTCATGGGAACACGGCCGCTCCCTGCGACATAGGGCCGGAAGTCCTTACCTCGAACGGTCACTCGCCGCCTGGGATGGCCGGTGGAGGACTTTCGCCCCTGTCGCATACCGCGAGTCCGAGGTGAGCTAGCTGATTCCAGTGGAGGCACCTACCAGCTGGAACGGCCCGAGCTCGTTTTCGGGCCCGAGGTGATGCGGTCGTGGCCGCGGCATGAGCGAATCCTGCTGCGATTGGCGGGAATCCACGATTTCGTGTGCTTGCACCAACCGGTCGATCAGGCCCCGGGCTCAACGTCGGCCGAGCCGGCACCCGGTGTTCAGGGCAGCTAGTGACGAAAGTCCCTAGCGATGGCCACCGGATGTGTCGGTAAATGACACGCACGTGACCCTTGCGAATGAGCCGACGTCATTCGCGAACGCATTGAGGACGGTATGACGCTCGAAGCAGACCGAATCGACGATCTCGTTGCCCGCCGGCCGTTCCCGGCTCGGTTGGGCCCCAAGGGCAGCCTCATCTACAAGCTCATCACCACCACCGATCACAAGATGATCGGCATCATGTACTGCGTCGTCTGCTTCATCTTCTTCTTCATCGGTGGCCTGATGGCGCTGTTCCTGCGGGCCGAGCTGGCGTTGCCCGGCCTGCAGTTCCTGAGCAACGAGCAGTACAACCAGCTGTTCACCATGCACGGCACCGCGATGCTGCTGTTCTACGCGACGCCCATCGTGTTCGGGTTCGCCAACCTGGTACTGCCGCTGCAGATCGGCGCGCCCGACGTCGCGTTCCCCCGGCTCAACGCGCTGTCGTTCTGGCTGTTCCTATTTGGCGCGCTGATCGCCCTGTCGGGGTTCATCACCCCGGGTGGCGCCGCCGACTTCGGCTGGACCGCCTACACACCGCTGACCGACGCCATCCACTCCCCCGGCCCCGGGGCCACCTTGTGGATCATGGGCCTCGGAGTCGGTGGGCTCGGCACCATCCTCGGCGCGGTCAACATGATCACGACCGTGGTCTGCCTGCGGGCGCCCGGCATGACGATGTTCCGGATGCCGATCTTCACCTGGAACATCCTGGTGACGTCGATCCTGGTGCTGGTCATCTTCCCGATCCTCACGGCTGCACTGTTCGGGCTGGCCGCCGACCGGCTGCTCGGGGCGCACGTCTACGACCCGGCCAATGGCGGGGTGATCCTCTGGCAGCACCTGTTCTGGTTCTTCGGCCACCCCGAGGTGTACGTCATCGCGTTGCCGTTCTTCGGCATCGTCAGCGAGATCTTCCCGGTGTTCAGCCGCAAGCCGATCTTCGGCTACACCACCCTGATCTACGCCACCTTGGCGATTGCCGCGTTGTCGGTGGCGGTGTGGGCGCACCACATGTACGCCACCGGTGCGGTGCTGCTGCCGTTCTTCTCCTTCATGACGTTCTTGATCGCCGTCCCGACGGGCATCAAGTTCTTCAACTGGATCGGCACGATGTGGAAGGGGCAGTTGACCTTCGAGACCCCGATGCTGTTCTCGGTGGGCTTCCTGATCACCTTCCTGCTCGGTGGCCTGTCCGGCGTGCTGCTGGCCAGCCCGCCGCTGGACTTCCACGTCACCGACAGCTACTTCGTGATCGCGCACTTCCACTACGTGCTGTTCGGCACCATCGTGTTCGCCACCTACGCCGGCATCTACTTCTGGTTCCCCAAGATGACCGGCCGGCTGCTCGACGAGCGCCTGGGCAAGCTGCACTTCTGGCTGACCTTCATCGGCTTCCACACCACCTTCCTGGTGCAGCACTGGCTCGGTGACGAAGGCATGCCGCGTCGCTACGCGGACTACCTGCCCACCGACGGCTTCACCACGCTCAACGTGATCTCCACCATCGGCGCGTTCATCCTGGGCATCTCGACGATTCCCTTCGTGTGGAACGTGTTCAAGAGTTGGCGTTACGGCGAGCCCGTCACCGTCGACGACCCCTGGGGCCATGGCAACTCCCTGGAGTGGGCCACCTCGTGCCCGCCGCCGCGGCACAACTTCACCGAGCTGCCCCGGATCCGTTCCGAGCGTCCGGCCTTCGAGTTGCACTACCCGCACATGGTCGACCGGATCCGGGCCGAAGCACACGTCGGGCGCAATCACGAGACCACCAAGGACGTGGCCGCCGTCGGCACCAACGAGTAAGGGGCCAGGATCGCTTCACGACGACCGGCGAGGACGGCGCGCCCGTTTGGGCGGTCCGGTCTCCCGCCGCTGCGCCTGGGACTGGATGAAGAGCTCGGCGAGTAGCTCGCGGAACCATCGGTGGGCCGGGTCGGCGTCGTTGCGCGGGTGCCAGGCCATCCCGATGGACATCGCGGGCAGTTCGAGTGGGATCGGGAATGTCCTGAGCCCGAGTTCGGTGGTGACCGGGGCCGCCCACGCCGGGGCCGTGAGGGCGATCAGGTCGGTGGACCGGGCGAGCAGCATCGCGCTGGTGTGACTGGGGACGACGACGGCCACGCGACGATGCAGGCCCAGGGCCGCCAGGGCGTCGTCGATCGGTCCGCGCCACTTCCCCTGCCGCGAGCTGCCGACGTGGTCGGCGGCGGCGAAGCGTTCGGCGTCGATGGGGCCGTCGAACAGCGGGTTGGTCTCGCGGGCCACGCCGAGCAGCGTCATCGTCACCAGGGATCGGTGGCGGGTTTCGGGATCCAGGTGCGACAGGACGCCCACTTCGACGTCGACGACGCCGTCGCGCAGGGCCGCAGTACCTTCGAGCGCCTCCGGCCGGAAGACGACGTCGATTCCGGGGGCCTCGGAGCGCAGGGTTTCCAGAAGTGGCGCCGCCAAACTGGTCAGAAATAGTTCGGAGACCTGCAAGGTAAACGTGCGGTCGAGCGCACCGGGGTGGAATTCCCTTCCCGGACGCAGGATCTGGTCGGCCTGGTCGAGCAAGGCGGGCAAGGTTTCGCGGAGCTCCCTGGCCCGCGGCGTGGGCACCAGCCCCTGACCGGCGCGTACCAGAAGCGGATCACCGGTCAGCCGGCGCAGCTTGGCCAGCGAGCGGCTAACCGCAGGCGGCGAGGTGCCCAGTTTCTGGGCCGCGCCGGTCACGCTGCCCTCTTGAAGCAATACGTCGAGTGTGCGCAGCAGATTGAGATCCATCGTCCTGGCCATGTTATCGCTCGCGATAAGTATTCGATACCAATCATTGCATTGTTCGTCAATGCTGCCGGGGGCAGTCTGAATGACGTACGCACTACCCCTCATTCCCACCTCCCCTTCCAGGAGAAAATCTCGTGACCTTCACTTCCTCTCGCGACGGCCGCACCGGTGACGTGCTGGCAGTGGTCAGCCAGAGCGGCCCCACCGTCTCGTTCTTCGACGCAGTCTCCGACACCATGCTCGGCGCGGTGGAGCTACTCGCCGAACCCCACGAGTTGTGCTTCGACCCCACGCAGCGACTGCTGTGGTGCACGAACACCTATTTCTCCGGGTACTACCACGCCAACTCCGGCCGCCGCACTCAGCTCAGCATCATCGACCCCGACGGCCGCCGCATCGTCGACGTCGTCGACCTGGCCCCCGAACACGGACCACACGGGTTGGCGCTCGACGCGGAGCGGGGCCGGCTCTACGTCAGCGTCGAAGGGTCCGACGACCGCCCCGGCGGTGTCGTCGTAGTCGACACGACCTCCCGAAAGGTGCTGGGCCGCATCGATACCGGCGCACCAGGA
This sequence comes from Mycobacterium sp., assembly GCA_023264755.1. Taxonomy (GTDB): domain Bacteria; phylum Actinomycetota; class Actinomycetes; order Mycobacteriales; family Mycobacteriaceae; genus Mycobacterium. Next base: position 7,336 of record JAHFVB010000117.1, read on the forward strand.
CCGCATTGGTTCGTCATCGACCCGACCGGAGCGAAGGGCTTCGCCAGCAACAAGGAGGCTCCGTTCGTATCGATCGTCGACCTGTCCTCCGGCGCCCTTTCCACGGTCGACGTGCCGGGCAGCGAAGGCTTGGCGGTGTCCGCAGACGGCAGCGAGCTCTACGTCGCCGCCCCCTACGGCTCCTTCGCCGCCGCTGCCGAGCACCGTCCGTTGTGCGGCATTCGCGTGATCGACACCGATACTGGTGCGCTGCTCGACGTGCTGCCCACCGAAAACGTCGTCTTCCCAGTTCATTTGACCAGCACGGGCCTTCTGCTGGCCGGCGAGCTGCGCATGGTGGTCGACGGATCCTCGGCACTGGGCAGCCACGCGCCGGGCCGGCTGAACGCGTTCTCGACCGCAACCCGCCAGCTGGTCGCGACCACGGAACTGACCGGCCGATTTCCCCTGACGATCACCGCGTCACCGGACGGCCGACTCGGCTACGTCGCGGCCGTCACGTCGTCGACCGTCGACATCGTCGACCTGGACTCCTGGGACGTGCTCAACAGCCTCACCATCGCCAAACGCGGCGAACCCGGCGCCCACGGCCTGGCCTACCTCCCCCGACCCGGCCGCTGACCGGGCGCTAGTACACGTCGCGTACGTACCGCTTGGTCGCCACCAGTTCGCGCTTGTACTCGCGCGCCGCGTCACCGGACATCCCGCCGTGGGTGCGGATGATCGCCGTCAAGGTGTCGTCGACGTCCTTGGCCATCCTGGTCGCGTCCCCACAGACGTAGAAGTGGGCCCCGTCCTCGAGCCAGCGCCACACGTCGGCTCCGTAGTCGAACATCTTGTGCTGCACGTACACCCGGTCGGGTTGATCCCTCGAGAACGCCAGGTCCATCCGATTGAGCAGCCCGTCGCGGAGCATGTCCTCCAACTCCTCGCGGTAGTAGAAGTGCTCGCTGCGATGCTGGTCACCGAAGAACAGCCAGTTGGGTCCGGGGTGGCCGAGCGCACGTCGCTCCTGGAGGAAACCACGGAACGGTGCGATACCCGTGCCCGGCCCGACCATGATCATCGGCGTCGCACCGTCCTCGGGTGGGCGGAAGAACGGCGAAGGCTGCAGGAAGACCTCGGCGTGCGACGCACGATCGGCCAGATACGTCGAGGACACCCCGCCCCGCTCGCTGCCGTGCGGGTTGCGATATCGCACCACCGACACCGTCAGCTGAATCTCGTGAGGACTCACCAGCGGGCTGGAGGAGATCGAATACGACCGCGGTGTCAGCCGGACCAGGGCCTGCTGCCACTCCTCGGGATCGGCGCGGACCCCGAACTCCGCAACCAGGTCGAGCCCGTTGCGCCTGTCCAGCCACCGATTCCGCTCGGACTTGTTGCCGAGCAGTTTGGCCGCCGCCGGGTCCGGGCACCGTTCGGCCAGGAAGTTGACCAGGTTCGGCGTGACCCGACAGATGTCGTAGGACGCTCCCAGCGCCTCCCGGAGGGCGACCTCGCGGCCGTCGACGTGGACGGGTTCGGTTCCGTTCAGCCCGACCGCGGCGAGCCACGTATCGACGGCGGCCGGGTCGTTGGCCACGAATACGCCCAGCGCATCGCCGACGGCGTACTCGACGTCGTGTTCGGAGCTGTCGAATCCGAACTGTCGCACTTCCTTGACCGACGTGCGCGGAGTCAGGACGACGTTGCGGGACAGAGGCATTCGCAGCGGGTTGGCTCGCGTGAACGGGGCGGTCGCGGCCGGGCTGGTGGCCTGCTTGGCGGCCTGCTTGGTGGGCTTCGACGTGGACGCGACGAGTTCGACGACGGTGTCCGACCACTGCGCCATCGGCTCGTCGTCGTAGGCCTCGCACTCCGCCCGGTCGACGAGCTTGACGGCGCCGAGCTCGGCGAGCCTGCGGTCGAGCGACTTCGCGTGGCCGCAGAAGTCTTCGTAGGCCCGATCGCCGATTCCCAACACCGCGTAGCGCACGCCATCCAGCCCGGGCGCATCCGCCGCATGCAGCCGGTCCCAGAAGTCGGCCCCGTTGTCGGGCGGGCCGCCAGTGCCGAACGTACTGGTGACGATCAGCACGTCGCTGCCCTGCCCGAGCTCGTCGAGCGTGGCTTCGTCCATGTTCCGAAGCCGGGCCCCCTCTAGCCGCCCCGCCAGCTGAGCCGCAAACGCCTCGGCGTTTCCGGTCTGCGACGCCCACAACACCAGCGGACCGTCCTCGGCCTGCGCTTCGGTCGCGACCATTCGCGAATACCGGCCCGCCAGCAGCCCGTCCAGCCACAACCGAACCGAGGACCGCACCGGCGCCGAGGCCGGAAGCACCGGCACCCCGGGGGCGCCATCCTCGAGACCGGTGAAGAAGCCCGTCAGATAGAGCTTTTCGTCATCCTCGAGCGCGGGCGCAGACTCCGGCCACCCCGGCATCGAGTCGGAGGCCACGGGCGTCAACCGAACCGCGCACACCTTGAACTCGGGTTGCAGTGAGACGGGGTCCACCGCATCGCTGGTCAGCGCATTGATGGTCAGGTCCTCGCCCTGTTCGTCGTTCCAGTGGAACGGTACGAAGCAGTTGCCCGGCCTGACCCGATCTGTCACGACGGCCGGCAGCACCGCCCGCCCCCGCCGCGACGTCAACTCGACCCGACCGCCCTCGACGATGCCGAACGTGGCTGCGTCCTCCGGATGTAGCTCGACGAAGGGGCCACTGTTGAGCTTGTTCAGCTTGTCGACCTTGCCGGTCTTGGTCATCGTGTGCCACTGATGTTGCAGGCGTCCGGTATTCAGCACCACCGGGTAGTCGTCATCGGGAAGTTCGTGGGCGTCCATGTGTGGCCGCGCGTAGAACACCGCCCGGCGGGACGGGGTCGGAAAGGCCAGCCGCGGCTGGTGTCCATTCTCGTCGACGAACAGTTCTTGACTGACGCCGTCGTTGCGGTAGCGGATGGGATTGCGGTCCGGAGCCCCACCCGGTGCCACCGGCCACTGCAACGGGGTCTCCCGCAACCGGTCGTAACTGGCCCCGCGGAGGTCGTAACCGGTACGGAGATTGGAGAACTCGCGGATCTCGTCGAATATCTCCGCGCTGGACTTGTAGGCGAAGTCGGCCCCGTAACCCAGGTGTTCGGCGACCTGGCAGATCAACTCCCAGTCCGGTCTGGCGTCCCCGGCGGGCGGTATCGACTGCGCCAGCAGCGTGAGGTTGCGTTCGGAGTTCACCATCACGGCGTCCGACTCGGCCCACAGGGTGGCCGGCAACA
>JAHFVB010000118.1 GCA_023264755.1 Mycobacterium sp.
CGCGTAAGGCTTCGCGTGTCGTATGCCTGCCCGCAACCTCCGCGACAGGCTGCGGTGCCATGCTCCTGGGGTGCGCGTTGCGATCGACGCAGAGAGCTTCCTCCCGAATGTCAACGGCGTCACCAACTCGGTGCTTCGGGTAATCGAGCATCTGCGCCAGACGGGGCACGAGGTGCTCGTCATCGCCCCCGACACCCCGCGCGGTGAGGCTCCGGCCGCCCGCGTCCACGACGGGGTGCGCGTCCATCGGGTGCCGTCGCGGATGTTCCCCAAGGTCACTTCCCTGCCGTTGGGCATCCCGCGCCCGCGAATGGTCGGCGTGCTGCGCGGCTTCGACCCCGACATCGTCCACCTGGCCTCTCCAGCACTGCTCGGCTATGGCGGATTGCAGGCCGCCCGTCGGCTCGGGGTTCCTACGGTTGCGGTGTTCCAAACGGATATCGCGGGTTTTGCGGAGAGCTACGGGGTCGGCATCATGGCCCGCGCGGCATGGGCGTGGACGCGGCATCTGCACGGCAAGGCCGACCGGACGCTGGCTCCATCCACCTCCGCGATGGAAAGTCTGGTGGCGCACGGTGTTCCACGGGTACATCACTGGGGGCGCGGGGTAGACGTGACCGGCTACGTCCCGTCAGCTCGTGATGACGCCCTGCGGGCGAGTTGGTCACCAGACGGCAAGCCGATCGTCGGATTCGTCGGACGGCTGGCCCCGGAGAAGCACGTGGAGCGCCTGGCCGTGATCGCGGCGCGCGACGACGTTCAGCTGGTGGTAGTCGGCGACGGCATCGACCGCGCCAAGCTCGAATCCATCATGCCCACGGCGATTTTCACCGGTGCGCGCTACGGAGCGGAACTGGCGACGGCCTATGCCAGCATGGACGTCTTCGTGCATCCCGGCGAACACGAAACCTTCTGCCAGGCCGTGCAGGAAGCGATGGCGTCCGGGTTGCCGGTGATCGCCCCCGATGCCGGTGGCCCGCGCGATCTGGTGGTGCCGATGCACACCGGATTGTTGCTGCCCGTAGCCGAATTCGAGGCTCGGCTGCCTGCGTCGGTCGATCATCTGCTGGCCGAGCGGCAGCGCTACTCGTTGGCCGCCCGCCGCAGCGTGCTCACCCGAACGTGGCCCGCGGTCTGCCAGCAGCTGATTGGGCACTACCAGGAAGTGGTGGGCAACCGCGGCGTCCTCGCCGCCTGACGCGCCCCCGCTCACCAATCGCGGGAAGGCGGTTAGCCCTGGGCGAGTTCGGCGACCGGCTGCCATTCCTCCCAGGTCTTGAGTCGACTCTCGTAATCGGCCTTGGCCAGCGACAGTGGCTTCTCGCCGAAGAACACCCGCAGCGGGGGCGGTGTCGCGTCGACGACCTTGAGTACGGCCTTCGCCGAGGCGGTGGGATCGCCGGGAGTCGGCATCCGCTCGTCTCGTCGGCGATCGGATTCGGCGTGCGCCTCCGCGTAGGCGGGCAATCGCTCCGCTCGCTTGGCCGACGGACCCGCCCAATCGGTCGAGAAGCCGCCCGGCTCGATGAGCGTCACGTGTATCCCGAACGACTCGACCTCCTGCGCCAGTGACTGCGAGAAGCCTTCCAGCGCCCACTTCGACGCGTGGTAGATGCCGACGTTCTGGAACGCGGTGATGCCACCGATGGACGACACCTGCAGGATGTGCCCGCTGCGTTGCGCCCGCAGGAACGGCAGCGCCGCCTGAGTAATCCACAGCGCGCCGAAGACGTTGGTCTCGAACTGGTCGCGCGCTTCCTGCTCGGAGAGCTCCTCGATGAACCCGAACTGGCCGTAGCCGGCGTTGTTGACGACGACGTCGAGGCGCCCGAAGTGCTCGTGGGCCTGCTTCGCCGCGGCGAAGTCGGCGGCGCGGTCCGTCACGTCGAGTTCGATGGGCAGCAGCGCGTCGCCGTACTTGGCGACCAGGTCGTCGAGCGTGGTGATGTCACGCGCCGTCGCGACCACCTTGTCGCCGCGCTCCAGTGCAGCGATCGTCCACTCCCGACCGAACCCACGGGAGGCCCCCGTGATGAACCAGATCTTCTCCGCCATGTGCGTCCCTTCGTTACGGTCTCCCTTCTTCAAGTGCGGGCCGCGGGTACCCATTCCCGGTGTCCCCGCATTCACAGGTAGCGTCGACCAGCGTGAGCCGCGCGTCGCTGGACAAGGACCCAAGCGAGGTGGCGTCGATGTTCGACGGCGTCGCCCGCCGTTACGACCTGACCAACACCGTGCTGTCGGCCGGCCAGGACCGGACCTGGCGCCGGGCCACCCGGGCGGCGCTGGAGCTGAAGCCGGGTGATGTGGTGCTGGATCTCGCGGCCGGGACCGCGGTCTCGACCGTCGAACTCGCCCGTTCCGGGGCGTGGTGCGTGGCCTGCGACTTCTCGGTCGGGATGCTGGCCGCCGGCGCCGGCCGCGACGTGCCGAAGGTGGCCGGCGACGCGACCCGGCTGCCCTTCGCGGACGCGACGTTCGATGCGGTGACGATCAGCTTCGGGCTGCGCAACGTCGTCGACCACGTGGCGGGGCTCGAGGAAATGGCGCGCGTGACGCGGCCCGGAGGTCGACTGGTGGTGTGCGAGTTCTCGTCGCCGACGAATCGGTTGTTCGGCACGGTCTACAAGGAGTACCTGATGCGGGCGTTGCCGTCGGTGGCCCGCGCCGTCTCGTCGAATCCAGATGCCTACGTCTATCTGGCCGAGTCGATCCGAGCCTGGCCCGACCAAACCCAACTGGCCCAACGGATCTCCGCGGCGGGCTGGTCGGCGGTGCGGTGGCGCAATCTCAGCGGCGGCATCGTCGCGCTGCACGCGGCCACCAAGCTCTAGCCGGCCACCATGCTCTAGCTGAAGGGCGGGCGGCCGTCGAGCCGCCGTGACCCCGCCCCGGCGCGCCGCCAGATGCGGGCCACCCAGTCGGCGTCCTCGTCGGTGACCAGGTTGCCCATGACGCGGACGGCGACGCCCATCAGGAAGGTCGACCGCATCGCGACGGGGCCCAGCGTCGGCAGGAAGCGGGGGACGGTCAGCAACAGGCCCAGCCGCCGCGCCACGGAGAACCCACGGGCGTAGTGGCGTTGCAACTCGGCGGGCCAGGCTTGGCTCAGGTCGGCCTCGTCGAGCATTTCCGCGGCCAGCCGGCCGGTTTCGAGGCCGTAGTCGATGCCCTCGCCGTTGAGCGGGTTGACGCATGCGGCGGCGTCGCCGATCAGCATCCAGTTCGGCCCGGCGACCCCGGAGACCGCTCCGCCCATCGGCAGCAGCGCCGACAGTCCGGCCCGCGGCTCGTCGGTGAACCCCCACTCGTCGCGCCGCAACGACGCGTAGTACGACAGCAGCGGGCGTAGCGCCACGTCGGCGGGGCGTCTGGACGTGGCCAGGGCGCCGACGCCGATGTTTACCTCGCCGTTGCCGAGCGGGAAGATCCACCCGTAGCCGGGAAGCACGTCGCCGCTGGGCGAACGGAGTTCGAGATGCGACGTGATCCAGGGTTCGGCGGCCCGCGGCGACGCGACGTAGCCCCGGATCGCCGTGCCGTAGACGGTCTCGCGGTGCCAGGTGCGACCCAGCACTCGGCCCAGGGTGGAGCGCGCACCGTCGGCGACGATCAGCTTGGCGCAGCCGATCTCGGTACCGTCGTCCAGCACTACCGCCGATACGCGACCGGTCGAATCATGTTTGACGTCAATGGCTTTGACGCCCAGCAGCATCTTGGCTCCGGCGTCGGCCGCGACGCGGCGGATGCGGTCGTCGAGCTCGGTGCGGGGGACGGCGCTGCTGGTCGGGGGGAACGACGGGCCCGGCCAGCCGATCTCGACGTCGGCGCCGAAGCCCGACATCCGCAACCCGTGATGGCGGACGTGGCCGTCGAGCCAGTCCCCGAGCCCTAGGCGTTCGAGTTCGGCGATGGCGCGCGGGGTCAGCCCGTCGCCGCACGCCTTGTCCCTGGGGAACTCGGCCGAGTCGACGACGAGGACGTCGCGGCCGTTGCGGGCGGCCCAGGCCGCGGCGGAGGAGCCGGCGGGGCCGGCGCCGATCACCACCACCTCGGCCGAGCCGCCATCCCGGGTCGTTGCGCTGCTGCCCTCCGAACCGGTCCGCATGCCTCACAGTATGTTGGAGCAATGAAGACACCAGCGACAGTGGTCGCGGGCGTGGACTTCGGCGACGCCGATTTCGCCGCACGGGTACGCGAGGGAGTGGCGCGGGTCGAGGACCTCATGTCCACTGAGCTGGGCAAGGCCGACGAGCTCATGGCCGAGGCCGTCTCGCATCTGTTCCAGGCCGGTGGCAAGCGGTTCCGGCCGCTGTTCACGGTGCTGTCCGCGCAGCTGGGCCCCGAGCCCGACGCGTGGCAGGTCACCGTTGCCGGGGCGGTCATCGAACTGGTGCACCTGGCCACGCTGTACCACGACGACGTGATGGACGAGGCCCAGGTGCGGCGCGGCGCGGACAGTGCCAACGCGCGCTGGGGCAACAACATCGCGATCCTGGCGGGCGACTACCTGTTCGCGACGGCCTCGCGGCTGGTGTCGCGGCTGGGCCCCGAGGCGGTGCGGGTGATCGCCGATACCTTCGCGCAACTGGTCACCGGGCAGATGCGGGAGACCCGCGGCGCCGTCGAGAACGTCGACTCCGTGGACCACTACCTCAAGGTCGTGTACGAGAAGACGGCGTGCCTGATCGCCGCGTCCGGGCGGTTCGGGGCGACGTTCTCGGGCTCGGACGAGGAGCAGATCGAGCGGCTGAGCCGGATCGGCGGCATCGTCGGCACGGCGTTCCAGATCTCCGACGACATCATCGACATCGACAGCGACCCCGACGAGTCGGGCAAGGTGCCGGGGACCGACCTGCGGGAGGGCGTGCACACGCTGCCCGTGCTGTACGCGCTGCGCGATTCCGGCCCCGACGCAGACCGGTTGCGCGAGCTGCTCGCCGGCCCCGTGGAAGCCGACGAGGACGTCGCCGAGGCGTTGCTGCTGTTGCGAAAGTCACGAGGTATCGCCGAGGCCAAGGAGACGGTGGCGAAGTACGCCGTTGCGGCACGTGACGAGCTCGCCGCCCTGCCCGACGGGCCCGGGCGGCAGGCGTTGACCAAGCTCGTCGACTACACGGTCAATCGGCACGGCTGATTTGGAAACTTCCGGACGTCCTTCAAGCGTTTAGTGCTTCGAGAGTCCTCCCTAGTTCCCAGGAAGAAGCAAACGATGAGCTGGCATCCGCACGCGAACCGACTGAAGACGTTCCTGTTGCTGGCCGGGTTTTCGGGCCTGATCGTGTTCGTCGGCGCGCTGTTCGGTCGCAACATCATGTTTCTGGCGGTGCTGTTCGCGATCGGCATGAACGCCTACGTGTACTTCAACAGCGACAAGATGGCGCTGCGGGCCATGCACGCCCAGCCGGTCAACGAGTTGCAGGCGCCGGCGATGTACCGCATCGTCCGTGAGCTCGCCAACACCGCGCACCAGCCGATGCCGCGGCTGTACATCAGCGATACCGACGCGCCCAACGCCTTCGCCACCGGGCGCAACCCGCGCAATGCCGCGGTGTGCTGCACGGCGGGCATCTTGCAGATTCTCGACGAACGCGAACTGCGCGCCGTGTTGGGCCACGAGTTGTCCCACGTCTACAACCGCGACATCCTCATCTCGTGCGTGGCGGGGGCGATGGCCTCGGTGATCACGGCGCTGGCCAATCTCGCGTTCTTCGCGAGCATGTTCGGCGGCGATCGCGACGGCGGCACCAATCCCTTTGCCATTCTCCTGGTTTCGCTGCTGGGTCCGATCGCCGCCACAGTCATCAAGCTGGCCGTGTCGCGTTCGCGCGAGTATCAGGCCGACCAGTCGGGCGCCGAGTTGACCGGCGATCCGCTGGCGTTGGCGAGCGCCTTGCGCAAGATCAGCGCCGGGGTGCAGCGGGCCCCGCTGCCGCCTGAGCCGCAGCTGGCCGACCAGGCTCACCTGATGATCGCGAACCCGTTCCGAGCGGGGGAGAAGATCGGCAAGTTGTTCTCGACGCATCCGCCGATCGAGGACCGCATCGCGCGGCTGGAACTGATGGCGGGCCGGGGGCCCGGGCAGTACTGACCCCGGCCACCGAGGCGTGGGTTGCTGGGCGTGAACCTCCGACGCGACCGGCTACTGCTGCGGGTGGCGGTGCCGCGGTTTAGGGTGGGCGCGTGCTGAACAGAATTCTGATCGGCCTGGTCGCTGCGGGGGCAGCTGTGATCGGTGCGCCCGGCTGGGCCGGCGCCGATCCGGAACCGGCGCCGCCACCGCCACCACCTTCCGTCAACGTGCAGGGATTCGCGCCGGTCAAACCGTCGGAGTTCGCGACGCTCGACGGCTCCATGTACGCGTTCACCGTCGCCGATGGGCTGACCTGCGTCATGAGCCGCACGACGGGCGGCTACGGCTGCAGCGGGCCCATCCCCGCCGCCCCCAATGCCGCCAACTTCGTCAGCGGCAGCCAAACCGGGGCGCCGGGATTCGCCAGCGCGGACAGGCCGATGTACACCGGCCTCACCGGTGAGGCCAAGCCGTTGCCTGCCGGTTCGCGCATCGGCTTCCGCAACGTCACGTGCGGTACCGACGGCACCATGACGATCTGCCAGAACTCGTTCGATCAGGGTGGCTTCGTGATCAGCCCGGCGGGCAGCTTCATCATGGCGCCGTCCAACCCGTTGCTGCAGGACGGTGGCGGCCGCAGCCCGTTCGCCAACTAGCGGGGCCGACTCGGGGTTTAGAACCCGGAGCCGTACACCTCGTGCCCGGGCTTCTCGGCGGCCAGGCCGTGGTAGGCGTCCTCGACGGTGAAGCCATGGTTGACCACGCGGTCGACCTCACGGGCGATGGGCATGGCGATGCCGTATTCGGTTGCGAACTCCATGATGACGCTGGCGGCCTTCACCCCCTCGGCGACCTGGTTCATCGCCGCGATGATCTCGTCGATGGACTTGCCCGAGCCGAGTTGTTCGCCGACGTGGCGGTTGCGGCTGCGCTGGCTGGTGCACGTGACGATCAGGTCGCCCATCCCGGCCAGTCCCGCGAACGTCTCGCGGGCGCCGCCCATCGCCTCCCCGAGCTTGGACATCTCGTTGACGGCGCGGGCCATCACCAGTGCGCGGGTGTTCTCGCCGATGCCAAGCGCGTAGCCCATTCCGACGGCGATGGCGTAGACGTTCTTGAGCGCACCCGCCATCTCGACGCCGACCACGTCGTCGGTGGTGTAGGTACGAAACCGCTTGGTGCGGAACAGGTTGGCCAGGTTGGCCGCCATGTGTTGGTCGGGCATCGCCAATACGGCGGCGGCGGCGTATCCGTCGGCGACCTCGCGGGCGATGTTCGGTCCGGCGAGGATGCCCGCCGGATGGCCGGGTAGCACCTCGTCGACGACCTGGCTCATCCGCATGTTGGTGCCCTGCTCGAGCCCCTTGACCAACGACACCACCGGCACCCACGGTCGTAGCTCCTTGGCCAGTTGTTCGAGTACGCCGCGGAAGCCGTGCGACGGTACGCCCATGACGATGACGTCGGCGCAGTCGGCGGCTTCGGAGAAGTCGGTGGTGGCCTGCAGGGTGGGGGATAGCTCGACGTCGTCGCCGAGGTACTTCGAGTTGCGGTGTTTGTCGTTGATGTCCGCGGCGGTTTCCTCCGAGCGCACCCACTGCAGCGTCGGCCCTCGCCGTGCGCAGATGGACGCGACGGTGGTGCCCCAGGAGCCTCCACCGAGCACGACGACTTTGGGTTCCCGTTGCGCAGCTGCCATGTCGATCAGCGTATGGCCGACTGAGTGCGGCGGTGGGCAGTTTGCGAGTTCGGTGCTCGGAGGGCCCATTCCGGCGGGTGATAATCGAGGTGGCTCTCCCGGGGAGGGGTGACGGTGTCGGTTTCGCTCTCGACGGTCGAGGGGTCCAATCCAGCAGCCTTGAGCTCTGCCGCGGGTCGGCTCGACGCGAAGATCACTTCGCTCGAGGCGAGCCTCGAGCGTCAACGGCAGGCCGTGGCGCGACTGCGGGAGGGTTGGCAGGGCAGCGCAGCCGAGGCGGCGGTGCGCAAGGCCGAGCAGGTCATCAATCGGCAGGAGGAGCTACGGGCTCGACTCGTCGTGATCCGGCAGGCGTTGTCCTCCGGCGGTGCGCACCTGGGCTCGGTGCGTACCGGGCTGATGCGGATCGTTGGCGTCCTGCGTGCCACCGGCTGGACCGTCGGGGAGGACGGGACCGCGCGTGCGCCATTGCTGCCGGTGCTGGCGTGGATGGCCGCGCCCATGGTCACCGCGCTCGTCCGCCGGTTGCTGTACCTGTTCGACGAGGCCGACCGGCAGACGGCCGCCGCGATTCGGGCTGCGCAGCTCGGGCTGGTTCCGGAAATGCCGCCGGGAACGCTCGGTGACGCCCGTCGGCTGCCCGACCCGGGTACCTCGGCCGAGGACGTCGTCAGGTGGTGGAATTCGCTGAGCCAGGACGAGCAGCAGGCGCTCGTCGACGCGCACCCGGCGGCGCTGGGCAATCTGAACGGCATCCCTGCCGAGGTCCGCGACCAGGTGAACCGGGCCGTCATGGCCGACGACATCGCCCGTGTCACCGACGTCGCGCAGCGCCACGGGGTGTCGCTCCAGGCGGTGACCGATCGGCCCGAGCGTTACGGCCTGACGACGCAGGACGTAAGCCGGTGCTCGAATGCGGTTCGCACCCAGAACGGGTTGCACGAGACCTCCGGTGGCCTGCGTCCGGATGGGACCCCCAACCGGCCGGTCCTGCTGTGGGCGTACGACCCGCTGGCGTTCCGCGGCGAAGGCAAGGCGGCCATCGCGATCGGCAATCCCGACACCGCCACCGACACCGCGGTCGTCGTCCCCGGCACGGGAAGCAGTGTGGCGCAAGGGTGGCTGGAGTCCGACAACGCCACCACGCTCTACGACCAGATGGTGTTGGCCAACCCCGGTGAGCAGACGTCGGTCATCGCGTGGATGGGCTACGACACGCCGGACAGCCCGACCGACCCGCGGATCGCCACACCAGGGTTGGCCCGCCAGGGTGGTGAGCTGCTGGCCGCCGACGTCGACGGGCTGGCCGCCACGCATCGGGACGGGGTTGGTTCGCACGTCACGGTGATCGGACACTCCTACGGGTCGACCGCCGTCGCCGACGCGTTCGCGGGCAGTGGCATGCACGCCGACGATGCGGTGCTGATCGGAAGTCCCGGAACGGATTTGGCACACAGTGCGGCCGACTTCCACCTGTCGGGCGGCGGCCAGGTCTACGTGGGCGCGGCGTCGAGCGATCCGGTGTCCTGGTTGGGCCAGGCCGGCCCGATTCCCGACTTCGTCAACCGGGAACTGGGTCATCCGCTGGGGTGGGAGGCCGGACTGGGCCGCGATCCGGCGGGGGACGGCTTCGGATCGGTGCGGTTCGACGCCGAAGTGCCCGGGCGCGACGGACTGGACTTCGCCGACCACTCGAAGTACTACTCGCTTGGCAGTGAGTCGCTGCGGTCGATGACCGACATTGCGTCGGGCCATGGCGATGGGCTTGGCGACCAGGGGCTGCTCGCCGAGGGGAGGCGGCAGCTGCACGTCGGGCTGCCCCACCGGCTCGACCTGCCTGGGTTGCCGCCCATCGACCTACCCGACTGGGACGTCCGGGTGCCCGGCACTCCGGCGTTCAACGACCCGGAGGGCGACCGTGCGCAAGGATCGATCACCGGTGGCCATCGCTATTGAGGCGTTTCGGTGGACGTCGGCGGCGCTGACCATGGCGATCTTGGTGGGAGGGTGTGATTCGGTGGAGTCGAAGAGCGGAGTGTCCGGGGCGGGGGGACTGTCCGACGAACAGACCCGCGCCCAGGTGGTGGATCCGGCGAAGCGGCTCGTCGACGCCGCGGGATGGCAGCGCCAGAACTTCAGTGCGGTATTTCATTTCGCATCGTGCAACGACCAGGGCGATCCGCCGTACCAGGGTGTGGTCGAACTCGGCTTCGTCTTCCCGCCGGGCGGCGACCAGCAGGCCGAGGTGCGGCGGATCGCAGGTTTGATGGTTGCCGACGGGTGGAGCGACGGGCCACCGCCCGGCCAGCGGCCGTACGGCCATGCGCTGCACCGCGGACGGCTGATGGCCATCGTGTCGCCGAACCCGAATCACCCGGGGGAGGGCGACGTGAAGATCTACGGCGAGTGCGGAAATCAGACCGATCACCGCGGCAACGGCACGCTGGGGCTGACGGACATCGCCGACGAATTGGCTTGAGGCCGGCGGGCCTACCGGGGGTGGCCCGATCGATTCTGGTCGCCCGCCCTGATGGGTGGGGCCACGCTGATCGGAGCCCGGGTGACGTCGATGGCGGGCTTCTTGGTCGGCTGGTCGTACCGCGGGTAGTAGGCCGGCGGTGCCATCTGCTCGGCTGAGGCGTCTGGCGGCGGCGGGCCCGGTGGTAGGTCGCCCGGCGGCAGGTCGCCAGGCGGCGCCGGAGCCGGGGTTGGTTCGGGGCTGGGCGCCGCGGACTGGCTGGGCGTCGCGCTCGGTGTCGGGGCCGAACTACTCGTCGCGTCCTGCGGTTGAGGTTGCGGTGTCGAACTGG
>JAHFVB010000523.1 GCA_023264755.1 Mycobacterium sp.
ACGGCGCGCAGCGCGGACGCGCCGGTGGCGAAGTCGGGGAACGACCAGGCCTGGTAGCGAGTGACCTCGGGAACGGGATGGACGCGCACTCGCACCCGCGTGATCACGCCGAAGACGCCCTCGGAGCCGAGCAGCAGCTGGCGCAGATCCGGGCCTGCGGCCGACGCCGGCGCCCGGCCGAGGTCGAGGATGCCGGCCGGGGTCACCGCACGCAGGCCGCGGACCATGTCGTCGAAACGGCCGTAGCCCGCCGAGTTCTGGCCCGACGAGCGCGTCGCGGCGTACCCGCCGATGCTGGCGAATTCGAAGCTCTGGGGAAAGTGGCCGAGGGAGAAGCCGCGTGCGGCCAGCAGTAGTTCGGCCTCGGGTCCGGTCAGGCCGGCGCCCAGTTCGGCCTCACCCGAGACCTCGTCGAGCCCGTGCAGCTCGTCGAGCCGCCGCAGGTCGAGTGCGATGACGGCCGCGAAGTCGCCCCTGATGGGGTCGAGGCCACCGACCACACTGGTGCCGCCTCCGAACGGTACGACGGCGAGGCCGCGCTGCGCGCAGTGGCGCAGGACGTCGGCGACTTCCGCCTCGCTACCGGGCAGCAGCACGGCATCGGGGGCGTCTTGAGCACCAGTGTCCTTGCGGCGCAACAGATCCAGCGTGGACTTCCCGCCTGCGTGCAGCAGTCGATCCGCGTCGTCGCAACCGCAGTAGGCGGGCCCGACGATGTCCGACAGCGCCGCCCGGTCCTGCTCCGCCAAGGTCGAGGGGCGCAGTCGAACCTGATCGGCCTCGAGCTCGGCGCCGGCGGCCGGGTCGACCCCGAGGGCCTGCTTGAGCAGTGCGCGAATGCCGTCGGAGAGCGGTTTGGCGGCGGCGGGGTCGCCCCACGCATTCCACTTCATCGGCGGTAGCAGGTCATCCGGTCGCATCATGCGTTACAGTATTACAGATGCTGTCAATCAGTAACGAGAACTTCTCGCAAACCGTCGAGGAACGCATCCTCGACGCAGCGGGCAGCTGCGTCCTCGCCTACGGCGTCGAGCGCGTCACGCTGGCCGAGATCGCCCGCCGGGCCGGCGTCAGTCAGCCGACGGTGTATCGGCGCTTCCCCGACACTCGGTCGATCCTCGCGGCGCTGCTCACCATGCGGATCACCGCTGCCCTCGGCGACGTGCCCAGCCGGGGGACCGGTCGTGAGCAGGTGGTCGAACGCATCGTCGCGGTCGCCGGACGGCTCCGCCTCGACGACGTCATCATGGCGGTGCTGCACGACGCCCCGGACCTGGCGATGGTCTACCTGTCCGAACGGCTCGGCACCAGCCAGCAGCTGCTGCTCGACACGGTCGCCACGGAGCTGAAGGCCGGGCAGGACGCCGGCACCGTCCGCGCCGGCGACGTCCGCCAGTTCGCGGCCATGTGCTTGCTGATCACCCAGTCGACGATCCTGTCGGCACAACTGGTCGAGCCGATTCTCGACGCCAAGGCGTTGGCGACCGAGCTGGCCCACACCCTGAACGGATACCTGAAACCATGATCGGCTCCTCGTCCGCCCGGCTCGATGCGACCCGGCGCTCCGTCGAGTTGGCCGCGGTCGCCGACGCCACGGTCGACGTCGTCGTCATCGGCGGCGGCATCACGGGCACCGGCATCGCCTTGGATGCCGCCACCCGCGGGCTCTCGGTGGTGTTGGTGGAGCGGCACGATTTGGCGTTCGGCACCAGCCGGTGGAGCTCCAAATTGGTGCACGGCGGGCTGCGCTATCTGGCCACCGGCGATGTCGGCATCGCTCGGCGCAGTGCCATGGAACGGGCGATCCTGATGTCGCGCAACGCTCCCCATCTTGTCAGCGCCATGCCTCAACTGGTCCCGCTGCTGCCCTCGATGAACCGGGCCGCCCGCACGTTGGTGCGCGTCGGCTTCGCGGCGGGAGACGGGCTGCGCAAGCTGGCGGGTACTCCCGCGACCATCCTGCCGCGGTCGCGCCGGGTCGACGCCCGCCGCGCCGTCGAGCTGGCCCCGACGGTGCGCCGCGCCGGGCTCGACGGTGCGCTGCTGGCCTACGACGGGCAACTCATCGACGACGCCCGGCTGGTGACTGCGGTAGCGCGCACGGCCGCCCAGCACGGCGCGCGGGTGCTGACCAGGGTGGCGGCGTCCCAGGCCACCGGTACGTCGGTGCGGTTGACCGACCAGCTGACCGGTGAGTCCGTCGACGTCGCGGCGCGCGCGGTGATCAACGCCGCGGGGGTGTGGGCCGGTGACGTCGACAGCGCGCTCAGACTGCGCCCCAGCCGCGGCACCCATCTGGTGTTCGACGCCGCGACCTTCGGCAATCCCACTGCGGCGCTGACGATTCCGATACCCGGTGAGCTCAACCGCTTCGTCTTCGCGATGCCGGAGCAACTCGGGCGGGTGTATCTCGGACTCACCGACGTCGCCGCGCCGGGGCCCATTCCCGACGTGCCGGAGCCGACGCCGGAGGAGGTCGGCTTCCTGCTCGACACGGTGAATACCGCGCTCGAGGTGGCGTTGGGTCCCGATGACGTCATCGGCTCCTACGCCGGACTGCGCCCGCTGATCGACACGGGGGAAGAGTCCAGCACTGCCGACCTGTCGCGCCAGCACGCCGTGGTGGAGTCGTCCAACGGCGTGCTCAGCGTCATCGGCGGCAAGCTCACCGAGTACCGCTACATGGCCCAGGACGTGCTCGACCGAGCCGTGGCGTCCCGCGGGCTGGCTGCCCTGCCGTGCCGGACCCACGACCTACCGCTGGTCGGGGCGCCGGCGAATCCGGTGTCGACGGTGAGTTCACCCGCTCAGCTGCCGGCGTCGTTGGTCGCCCGCTACGGCGCCGAGGCGCCCAACGTCATCGCCAGCGCCACGTGTGACCGGCCCGCGGAGCCGGTCGCCGACGGAATCGACGCCATCCGAGCCGAATTCGAGTATGCGGTGACCCACGAGGGTGCCCTGACCGCCGACGACATCCTGGATCGGCGCACGCGGATCGGGTTGGTGGCCGCGGACCGGGAAAGCGCCGCGGCGGCGGCGGCCGAACTGCTCGGCCACGCCCACCCGTAAACCTTCAGAACTGGGCATTGCGAACGCCGAGTTCTGCCTCAGGGTCGGCGAATTGCGAAATTCGCAGCCTTGGGGCAGAACTCGACGTGTGAGTGCCCGCGGGCTTACAGCGGAATGTTCTTGTGGCGTCCGCGCCGGGCGGGCGCCTCGGCCAGCGCCTGGGTGACCCGGCTGCGGGTGTGCGACGGGTCGATCTTCTCGTCGACGACGCCGATCTCGATGGCGCTGTCCACCCCGCCCGCGATCCGCTCGTGCTCAGCGGCGAGTTCCTCGTGCAGCGCCTCGCGGTCCCCGGGAGCCGCAGCGGCGAGCTTGCGCTTGTGCAGGATGCCGACGGCGGCCTTGGCGCCCATCACGGCGACCTCGGCGTCGGGCCACGCGAACACCTTGGTGGCGCCCAGCGACCGCGAGTTCATCGCGATGTAGGCCCCGCCGTAGATCTTGCGGGTGACCAGCGTGACGCGCGGGACGGTGGCCTCGCCGAAGGCGTGGAGCAGCTTGGCGCCGCGCCGCACCACGCCGCCCCATTCCTGGTCGACGCCGGGCAGGTAGCCGGGCACGTCGACGACAA
Organism: Mycobacterium sp.; assembly: GCA_023264755.1. GTDB lineage: Bacteria > Actinomycetota > Actinomycetes > Mycobacteriales > Mycobacteriaceae > Mycobacterium. Next base: position 3,641 of record JAHFVB010000523.1, read on the forward strand.
CCACGATCGGCACGCCGAAC
>JAHFVB010000001.1:0-28535 GCA_023264755.1 Mycobacterium sp.
ACGCTTTCGTCCGTCGGATTGCGGCCCACGATGCGGAACAGCTCACGGGCCTTGTTCAAGGCCGACTGGAACACCAGGGTGGGCAAGCTGTCGTCCTCGGGGATGACGGCACCGGCGGCGATCGGCCGGCCGTTGCGACCGTCGTCGATCAGTTCGACCGACGAGACCGCGAAGACGTTCGACGGGACCACTCGGGCGCTGACCGAGTTCGGGATGCGCGGGACGAACTCCGGCTTGAGGTCGATGTGTACCAGATTGGGTCGACCGACTTGCGCGGCAACGACTTCCGATACCGAGCCGACGAGTACCCCGTGGAACTTCACGTCGGAACGAGCGGGTAGCCCGTCGCCGACGTCGACCAGGGCCGCAGTGACCGGAACCAGCGTGTCCAGCTTGCCCTTGGACTTCGCGATGGCCGCCACGACGACCAGCGTGACCAGCGCCAGACAGATGCTCCCAGTCACGAAGAGCCGGAGGTTGGACGGTCCGTGAGGGTCGTAGTTCTGTGGTGGCGGCACGGCTATCCACCAAACCTTGCGCCAGATTCCACGCCCCAGAAGATCATGGTCAGCAGCATGTTGACGATGATGATGGCGGTAATCGTGGCTCTCATGGCGCGGCCCGCGGCGACGCCGACGCCGGCGGGTCCGCCCGCGGCGTGATAGCCGTAGTAGCACTGAATCGTCGACGCGATCGACACGAAGCAGACGGCCTTGATGGTGGCGTAACCGACGTCCTTGGCGTTCACGAACGAGGCGAAGTAGTGCATGTAGGAACCGGCGGACTGGCCCGAAGACACCTGGACCACCAACTGGGCGGCGAGATAGCTGACTGCGAGGCAGGCCAAGAAGAGCGGAATGACCGCGACCATCGAGGCCACCACTCGCGTGGTGACGAGGAAGGGAATGGGATTGACGGCCAACGACTCCACGGCGTCGATTTCCTCGTTGATTCGCATAGCCCCCAACTGGGCCGTGAAGCGGCACCCGGCCTGGGTGGTGAATGCCAAGCCGACCATGATCGGCGCGAGCTCCCGGGTGGAGACGAACGACGAGATCAGCCCAGTCGCGGGTCCCAGGCCCAGCAGGTCCAGTGCGCTGTAGCCCTCGATTCCGATCAATGCGCCGATGGTGAAGCCCAGAACCAGGGCCACGCCGACCGTGCCGCCGCCGACGACGATCGACCCGTTGCCCCAGGCGATGTCCGCGAGCAGTCTGGACAGTTCCTTTCGGTAGCTGCGCAACATGATGGGGATGCTCATCATGACCCGGCCGAAGAAGTGCATCATGTGGCCGGCGGCGACGACCGAGTGGAATACCGCCTCCGCCGCTCGAATGAGCGGACGGGTTCCGGGTGGGAGATACGTTGTCGCAGTGGCCATCAGATGCTAGATGGTCTCGCGGGGGAAGATCAGAATGTAGAGCTGGCTCATGACGACGTTGACGAGCATCAGGAGCAACATGGTCTCCACGACGGCCGCGTTCACCGAATTCGCCACGCCGGCCGGCCCACCGCGCGTACTCAAGCCCTTGTGACAGCTGACAACTGCGACGATGGCTCCGAAGACCACTGACTTCACCAGCGCCATCACCAGATCCGAGGTGGTGGCAAAGGATGCGAAAGTCGCTATGAACGAACCTGGGGTGCCGTCCTGGAGATAGACGTTGAAGACGTATCCCGCCAGGAACCCGACGAAGCACGTCCACCCGGTCAGCGCCAGCCCGACGAGGATGGCCGCGGCGAACCGCGGGACCACCAGGCGGCGCACGATCGAGACGCCCATGACGGCCATCGCGTCGATTTCGTCGCGCATGGCTCGAGATCCCAGATCGGCGGCGATTGCCGAACCCACCGCCGCGGCGAGCAACATCGCCGCCACCAGCGGAGCGCCCTGACGGATGACGGCGAGGCCCGTCGCGGCTCCCGATAGCGACGTCGCGCCGATCTGGCCCGCGAGCAGGCTGAACTGGATGGACAACGTGACGCCCATCGGGATCGTCACCAATAGGGTGGGCACCGAGGCGGTTTCGGCCATGAAGGCGGCCTGCTGAATGAACTCCCGCCCGGCGAACTTGCCGCGGAAGAGATCGCCGATCAGGCACTTGACCGTGGCCGCGCCCAGCGTCGCTTGGCCACCGACGGTCTCGAGCGAGACCAACAAGTGACCTCGGACGAAGCGTCGAAGCCAGGCGCTGATTTCGGAGTTAGCCGATGGGGCAACGACTTTCGGATCGGCTGCGGGGGACGACGGTCGATCGTCGCGGCCCAGTGCTCCACTCGCGGCGGGCTGGTCGGGGCGGTGCTCGGTCGGCACCTCCGAGGTCACGAGGGCATCGTCTTCGGCGACGATCACGGCCTGATCGAGCTCGCTCATCCGGTCACCAATGAAGCCGGGGACGTCGTGTGCGGCGCACAGCGCATCCACCGAGCATTGGTCGGGGTGGTCTTGATCGTCAGCCTCTCGTGAGCAGCGGGCCCAAGTTGCAAGCTCCTCATAGTTGGCGCATTTACGCCAGTTGTCAATGGTGTTGTCACAGTGATAACTGGCAGTATCGAGCCGGGGCGAGAGCGGGCGGCGAACCGATGGCGACCGCCGCCCGCCCCCGCGCTCCCGCCGAGTGGGCAACCGCTCGATGGTTGGGTCGGGTGCCCGTCGCGGTAGGTGGCGTCAGCGTTTGTCGAAGCGATCACCTTCCCTAGTCGAGCTAGGTTTTCCATACCTAATATTATGGTCCGGCCCTCACTCGCTGCGGGTCGCTTTGGCAAATATCGCCCAAATGGGCTCTTGGACTGGACATCTAGCTTCGCCAGGCTCGAACGACGGGGTAGGGTGGGCTTTCTTCGTCGTGGATGGTGGATGGCGCGCGTGGGTCATGCGCGCTCCACGGCGTCCGATATTGACGCTTCCGTATGACGACGCGCGCCCGGGTGACGTCGACGGCATCGGCTCCGGTGGCCGCAACGAGGTCGCCGGAGCGGGCTCGTCGGCTGGCAAGCCGAGAGACCAAGTGGCCCCTCGGACCGACAAGGACGGGCGAGCCGCTACCCGCGCCGAAGGTTGGCGGCCATGGCCTTCAAGAGTTCGGCGGACTCGCCGCCCTGGGCGGCCATGATGCCCTCCATGTACTCGCCGATGGCGCGAATGCCGTTTTCCCGCAAGGCCATCCGAAGCGCCCGGTCGAGCACCAAGCCGGCGAGCTCCCGCGCATCGGTGATGACGACGCCGAGCTCTTCCTGCTCCTCGACCGGCGGTATCCAGCCTTCGCCGTACTGCTCGATCAAATTCTTGCTGACCTCGTTGATCGTGGCTTCGGCAAGCTCTTGGACGGTGTCGACGGTGGCATCGCAGACGTCCGCCAGGATTCGCAGGCCGAAGGCCTGGTCCTTGAACCCGGCGAGCACCGCGGCGATGTCGGGATCACGGATGACCACGTCGGTGCCCTGCTGCTGTGCCACGCCGTGTTTGACCAGGGTTCTTGCGACCTTGCTCGCCGGGTCCACCGCTAGTGTCAGCGGGGCGGTCGTCGTGCCGGCCTTGGCTCGCCGGGCGCCGGGGCCGACCTGTGCCCATGGTCCCGTCAGCGCCTGATGCAGCCCGGTTTCCTTGGCGAGCTCTTGAATTCCGAGGATGTCGGCAAGGTCGAGGTTCTTGGCGAACCCCTCGAAGAAGTCCTGGATGTGCGATATCGAGAAGCCCTTCTGCAGCAGTTGCGTGATGATCTGCAACTGAGCCAGGTGGTTCTCGTCATATATCGCCACCCGGCCCTCGCGCCGTGGTGGTTGGAGTAGACCACGCTCCTGGTAGGAGCGAATGTTTCGCGCCGAGACCCCGGACCGCGAGACCAGGTCCTCCAGGCGATAGTCCGCCAAGCCTGGATCACCGTCCTCTGCCGTATCCGGACCTACCAGCTGACCAAGCCCGTCCCGAACGGTATCGGGACCGGATGGTCGTTTGCTCGCCGGGGCGGTCATGGCCATCTACCTGTGGGTCGTCAGTTTACATGCTGGGCTTCGGCCGAAGTGCCCACACTCCGAGCCGCCAGCGCCATCGTTCGGGTGGTCAGGGTGGGTGCGAGCCGCTTCACTCGCCAGCCGATCTTGGCGTCGTACTGCGGCATCACGTAGAGCCGGCCCTTGTCGTTGGCGTCCAGCGCCTTGCGCGCGATGACGTCTGGGGAAGTGCCGTGTCGGTCGACCATCTTGGCGGCGAAGTCGGCGGAACTGCCGAATAGGTGTCCGTCGCGAGCGACGTTGGTCTTCACGAAGGTCGGGCAGACCACGGTCACCGCCACTCTGGTACCGCCCAGTTCGGCCGCGAGCGTCTCGGACAACGACAGCACGCCTGCTTTGCTGACGTTGTATGCCGCCATCAGTGGCGCGGCCGAGTAGGCGGCGGCGGACGCGATGTTGATGATGCCGGCCTGCCGTTGCGGGCGCAGCCGGGGGACGAACACCTCGCACCCGTGGACCACGCCGAGCAGGTTGATTCCGAGCACCCAGTTCCAGTCGTCGAAGCCGATCTCGCCGATGACGCGGCCGCCGGCTGCCACCCCGGCGTTGTTGATCACCAGTGAGGGCGCGGTCTGGAAGAACTGCTCGGCAACCGACGCCAGGCGGACGACGTCGTCGCGTTGCGACACGTCGCACTCGGTGGCCCGAGCCGTGCCGCCGGCCTGTTCGACGAGCGCCGCGGTCTCCTGGGCCCGCTCGACGTCGACGTCCGAACACAGGACCATCGAGCCCCGGCGGGCCAGTTCGACGGCGAACGCCCGTCCGATGCCGCTGCCGGCACCGGTGACGACCGCTCGCGCCGACTTCGAAAGTGGCGCCCTTGCCGTCCAGAACGGTGTCATCGTCGAGCCTCTCGTGTGTTCATCGCGGGTTGATCCAGCGCCCAGCGCAGGAACTGCGACGCTTCGCGCAGCGCCAGTGCGGATTCGGGAAGCGAGGCGATGGCTTGGAAGACGTGGGACTGGCCCGGCCACACTTGGAGGAAACTCCGATGGCTGGCCGCGCGAAGCAACGCATGCAAGCGTTGCGCGTCGGCCTGCAACATCTCGTGGCCGCCCGTCTGGATCAACGTCGGCGGGAACTGCCCCACGTCATCGAAGGACAGGGTGATCCGCGGGTCGCTCCGGTCGGCCTCGCCGAGATAGAGCTCGACCAACCGTCGACAATCGGCGGCCCGGATCAGCGGGTCGGGTGTCGCCAGCTCCTGTTGGGCGGCCAGCTGGAGGGTCAGCTCGAACAGCGGCGAGAACAGGACGAGGGCGCCGGGCGCTGGCTCGTCGGCACGGGCGAGTCGAAGGGCCAGCTCGACGGCCAAGAACGCCCCGGCCGAATCGCCGACGATCGCGATGTCTGCCGGGCGGTGACCGTTGGCGAGCACGTACCGGTAGGCGGACATGACGTCATCGGACGCCGCGGGGAACGGATGTTCGGGAGCCAAGCGGTAGTCGACGCTGAAGGCCGCCAGTCCCGTCCGATCCGACAGCCTCGACACCAATCCGCGGTGGGTGCTCGCCGACATGATGGTGAAGGCGCTGCCGTGGAGGTAGAGCAGCACCTGGTGCCCCCCGGCGGTGCCGGCGGCAGAGACCCACTCGCCGACCACCGCCTGCTGCCGGACCTGGCGTATCACGGTGCCCTTGACGGGCCGGGACAACCGATTCGGCGGACCGGTCAACAGCCGGAGCAGGCGCACGCCAGCGGGCGTGCACCTGATCCGCTTGGTCAACGGCCGCATGATCGAACGGGTCACCGCCTGGCCGCGCAGCGCTGCGGCCGATGCCGCAGGTAGCTCGGCGTCGTTCAGGGTGATGGGTGGCGGTGCGCTCGACTTCGGGCACCCGGTCGTGTCGCTGGGGTGGGAGAGTTCCATGTCGGCGCTACCTCACCGAAGTGAAGTGCGTTCGCGTTCCGTTGATTTGGCCTTCATCGAGGACCCCGCGGTGCGTGGCGACAACACCGATTGCAGGTCACCGGAGGCGGTGTAGTCGTGAAGGTCGATGTCTGCGAGCAGCTTGCGGAAGGTAGTCGCGAAGCCGGGGAACATCGTCGAGTTGAAGCCGTCCTCGGTCAGATACCAACTCTGACACCCGCCGGAGTTCCAGGTCGTCTTGGCCATGCGCGCTTGAAGCCAATCGTTGTAGGTCCTTTGGGCGTCGGCGCGCACCTCGAGCGAGCGCAGCTTGCGCTTCTGCATCAACCGAATCATCTGGACCGCGTAGCCGATTTCGGCCTCCATGTACGTGACGGCAGAGGTATGACCCGGACCCGAGTTGGGGCCGAACGTGAAGAACAAGTTGGGGTATCCCGCCACGTTCACGCTCTTGTAGGCGAACGCGCCGCGGTCCCATTCGGCGTTCAGGCTGCGGCCATCGCGGCCGACGATGTCGATCGGTGGTGCCGTCTTGGTGACGTCGTAGCCGGTGGCGCAGACTATGACGTCGGCGGTGCGCGAGATGCCCTCGCACGTCAGCACCCCGGTCTCGTCGATGCGCGCGATCGGCCAGGTGACGAGTTCGCAGTTGCGCGCTTGAAGTGCTCGGTAGTAGTCGTTGGACAGCAACAGTCGCTTGCAGCCGGGCTGGAAGTTCGGCGTCAAACGTCTACGCAGCCAACGATCCTCGACTTCCCTGGCGAGGTAGCGTCGGCCGGAGACGGCCAACAACGAGGTGGCGGCGGTGTTCCACACGACGGCGAGGGCCGATGCCTCCGACGCCCTGAGCATCGCCGAACGCAACAGGTGCTGCGCCCACGGCACACGGCGGAAGAGCGTCTTCACGCCTGCCGGCGTCTGGGGGTTGGCCCGCGGAAACACCCACCCCGCGGTGCGTTGGAAGACCCTGACCCGACCGCCTAGACCGGCCTGCCTGACCAACTCTGGAATGACTTGCACCGCGGTCGATCCCGTCCCGATGACGGCAACGGACTTGTTCGTGAAGTCATAGTCGTGATCCCACCGGGCCGTGTGGATGATCTTGCCGCCGAAGGTGTCGAGGCCAGGAATCTTCGGCAGGGAGGCATTGGCCAGGGGGCCGTAGGAAGCGATGACCGTCCGCGCGCGGTAGACGCCGGTCGTGGTGTGGACCAACCAGGTGGCCTCGTCCTCGTCCCACCTGGCTCCGGTGACGTGCTCGTTGAACTCGATGTACTTGCGCACGCCGCGCTTGTTCACCACGTCCTTGATGTACTGCTGAATCTCCGCGCCACTGGCGTACGCTTGGCTCCACTGCGGATTCGCTTCGAAGGAATACGAATACAGCAGCGTTGGAACGTCACACGCGACCCCTGGATAGGTGTTGTCGCGCCAGGTGCCGCCGACCTCGTCGGACCGTTCGAGGATCACGAGGTCGTCGATGCCGGCCTCGAGCAGCCGCATGGCCGCGCCCAGGCCGGCGAGTCCGGCCCCGATGATCACGGTGGTGTAGGTGTGCTGCTCAATCGCCTCGGCGAGCGCCGAGGCGTCGGTCGACGGCACCGTCGTCACATCGCCACGCGGTGGGTGAGCTCGTCGGACCAGGAGGGCGGCGCGGGCCACTCGTCCCTGGGGAACCGTTGCGAGATCTTGAGCATCGCCTTCTCGACGCGCGACCAAATCGGGTGGCGCTCCATGGTCAGGTGGGAGTAGGCGCTGGTCATCTTGTACAACGTGTTCTCGTGCAACCGGGGGTCGCGATCCCGGGCCTTGCGATACCGGTCCATCGCCGCGGTGAGCCGGGATCCATCCAACCCCATGTCGTAGAGCTCTTCGCGCATGGCGCCGTACAACGGCAGCACCGCGATCATGTGCTTCAAGCCGATGACACCCCAGTTGTTGGCCATCCGGAAGCCGAGCAGCGCCACCTTTCTCAGCGGTGCACCGGACAACTGGCCCATGACGTGGAAACCCACTGCCAGATGGCGGGATTCGTCCGCGTTGACCTTGTTGAGCACCACTTTGAGCAACGGATCCTTGACCTCATCGGTCAGAAACTTGAGCAGCGCTCCGTCGAGTGCGCACTCCAGCATCGGGATCGACGTCGCCATCGGTTCGAAGGGCATGCGGTCAGCGGTCTTGTCCATCATGTCCAGCGCGTAGGCGATCTGGAGCGTCGGCAATGGCACCTCGGCGTCGTCGAGCATGCCCCAGCGCTTCATCAACGCCAACTCGGCGTTGGCGTGCTTTTGCTCCTCGGCGTGGAAGTGCGAATAGATCTCGCGCAGTACGGGATCGGGGGCGTTGAGCGCCATTCCTGCGAAGGCGCGGGCGCCGATGTGCTCGATCCACATCAGGTCGGCCATGAACGCCTTCAGCTTCGGTTTCTGCTCCTCGGTTACGGCCTCGGCTCCGGGAGCATCCCAATCGATGTCCTTGAGCATCCATTGGCGGTCTTTGATCGTCTGAAGGGTTTGTTCCAAGTCCAAGGTGGTCACGACGTCAAACTCCATTCTCGACTGGCTGCGCCGCTCTATCGGTCGTCGCGTCAGTCTCGATTCCATGACGCCATTTGTCAATGGTATTGTTTCATTGGCAGATGTTAGCGTTAGATGACGTTGACGGGACCGTGCCGAACACTGGAGCTGGCGTGACCAAACCGGACCACGAAGTGGTGATCATCGGAGCCGGCATCGGCGGGCTCGGTGCGGCCATTGGACTCAAGCGCGCGGGGGTCGACGACTTCGTCGTCTTCGAGCGCGCCCCGGCGATAGGGGGCACCTGGTACAGCAACAGGTATCCCGACGTCGGGGTGGACACCCCGGCCTTCTCGTATGAGTTCTCCTACGCCGCCAATCCGAAGTGGTCGCGGCTGTTCCCGAAGGGCGAGGAAGTCCGTCAGTACCTCGACGAACTGGTCGGCCGGCACGGGCTCGACGTGCATCTGCGACTGGGCAACGAGGTGATGGAGCGCGTCTGGGACGACGACGACCACCAGTGGCGACTGCGGCTCGGGGACGGCACCGTCGTGACGGCCCGCTTCGTCATCGCTGCGCTCGGGATCTTCGTCGAACCGAAGAAGCCCAACATTACCGGGCTGGATTCGTTCCAGGGCAAGCTCATTCAGGCTCAGTGCTGGGATCCGGAAGACGATTTGACGGGCAAGCGAATCGCGGTGATCGGCACGGGCGCGACGGCCGTGCAGCTCGCGCCGTCCTTGGCGAACATCGCACGGCGACTCGACGTCTACCAACGCAGGGCGAGTTGGGTATTCCCGAAGATCGACGTCACGATCCCGCCGGCCGTTCAGTGGGGGCTCGCGCACGTGCCCGGCCTGCAATGGCTGGCACGGGCGTCGATCGGCGCGGGCGGCGAACTGGTCTTCGTGGGCATCACCGTCTACGGCAGCAGGATCGCTCCCATCACCACGATGCTGGGGTGGGTCTGCCGAGGCTTTCTCTTCACGCAGGTCCGGGACCGGGAGCTGCGCCGAAAGTTGACCCCCGAGTACGGACTTGGGTGCAAGCGACCGACGATCTCGACCGCCTACTACCGGATGTTCAACCAGCCGCAGGTCAACCTGATCACGGCGCCCATCGCCGAGGTGACGCCGACCGGAATCCGAACCGTCGACGGGGTGAACCACGAGGTCGACGTGGTGGTGCTCGCCACCGGATTCGAGCTGGCTCAGAGTCCCGAACTCCATCGCACCCGTCCCGTCAAGGGCCGCAATGGATTCGACTTGGCCGACCATTGTCAAGGCAATGCCACCAAGGCCTATGAGGGAGTGGCGCTGCCGCAACTGCCCAACCACTTCGCCATCTTCGGACCGTTCGCGTGGAGCGGGAGTTCGTGGCACGTGATGGTGGAGAACACGGCACGCGTCGCGATTCGGGTGATCACCGAGGCCCGCCGCAGAGGGGCCACCATGGTGGCCGTCAAGGAAGAGGCGGCCGACCGGTTCTACGGCCAAATGGTGCAGCGGTCGCGACTGGCTCTGGCCAAGGGGCCGACGTGCGTGGACGCCAACTCGTACTACATCGATCACCGCGGCGAGTTCTCGTTGATGCGACCGACGACGTCCTATCAGGCCACTCGGGCCAGTAAGCGGTTCTCGCTGGAGGACTTCACCTTCGACCGCCTTGCGGTGCGTCCGAGCCGACCTTCGCGGGAGGCCGTGATTGCCCACGACTAGGGTTGGGCGCACTGCATCTGGGCTCGCGAGTCGAACTACCGACGGGTATTGCGACGTGGCACCTTTCGGCGTCCGACGCCACTCGCCGGTACTGCGATCCCGACCCTCAATCCGCCACTGGGCGCGCGCCTGAGCGTGCCCCCTAAGTATCCGAAGGTCGGCAACTTGGCACCCGGACGCGAGCCCAGGAAGCTGTTCAATCGCCGTCAGCTCCTGGCGCAGATGGCGATCGGTGCTGCCGGTGGCCTGTGGGCGGGCACCACGCGGAGCTCTCAGTTCATGGGCCCGTACGGCGCCGGATTCTGGCCCGATCCGGCCCAGGATCAGCCGATACTGCCCTCCACCAGGTGGCTTGGGTATCACTCTCCAAATCTGACCCCCTACGTCGACGACCTTCCGATCTTGCCCAGACGGCCCCTCGGCGGACAGCTGGTGGCTGCCGAGCACGTACATCAATTTCACCGGGAGCTACCCCGGGTACGGAGTTGGGGCTTCGACGGAGTCAGTCACTTCGGCCCGGTGTTGGAGGTGAACAAGGGCGAGGACACGGTCACGAACTTCGCCAATGAGCTTGGGGAACACATAATCTCGGAGTTCATCGATCTCACCCTGCATGGCGTCAAACCCGAGGACAAGACCCGTCCGCCGATGGTGATCCACCTCCATGGGGCTCCGAACCGTCCCGGCGAGGATGGCTATCCCACCTCTCCCATCCGCCCGGGGCAGAGCCATGACTACCGCTTCTCCAATGCCGCCGAGGCGGCGACGCTGTGGTACCACGACCATTCGATGGGGCTGACTCGGCTCAACATTTGCGCGGGGCTGGCGGCGCCGTATTGGATTCGGGACGAGTTCGACACGGGACGGGACGGGAACCCGCTGGGTCTGCCGGCCGGCGAGTACGAAGTGCCGCTGCTCATCGCCGACCGGGTGTTCTATCCGGACGGCCGGCCCCGATACGACAGCTTGCTGGTCCCGATCCTCGGACATCGTTGGGGGGGAGGGCTATCGGGTGACGTCATCGTCGTCAACGGAAAGGCCTGGCCCAAGCTGGACGTCAATCGGGGGGTCTACCGGTTCCGCCTCACCAGCGGCTCGCAACTCAACGACTACCGGATCAGTTTGTCCAACGGAATGCCGTTGTGGGTCATCGGAAGCGACGGGGGACTACTGGACGCGCCGGTGCAGGTTGCGGCGCTGGACCTGTCCGCCGGCGAGCGGTACGACGTACTGATCGACTTCACCGGGTGCCAGCCCGGCGAGCAGATCGAAATGCTCAACTCGATGCAGATCAGCTGGGCGGGCCAGATGCCCGGGGGCCATCGAGTCCCGGGGATCATGCGGTTCGACGTCACCGACCGCCCCGGCAAGGTCACCTCGATTCCCGACACGCTTCGCGGCTCGGCGGGCAAACCGGCGGTGCTGCCGCCACTTCCGAAGGCCACCGTGGAGCCGGTCAACCACACCTTGAACGTCAACATCAATCCGCGCGGAATGCTCATGACGTGGTTGATGATGAACATCGACAACCTGATGTTCGACAGCCCGGACGTCGACGTCGCCCACCAGGGCACGGTCCAGCAGTGGAACCTCATCAACACCGACCCCACCATTCAAACCCATTCGATTCACATCCACGTCGCCCAGTTCCGGGTGCTGGGCCGCCAGGACTTCGACCAACTCGGGTTCATGTTCAAGGAAGGCTTCCCGCTCACGGTGGGATCGCGTTGGGCGCCCTCGGCCGAGTCCTACGCTTCGGGCCCGCTGCAACCGCCCGCGCCGTACGAGGCCGGCTGGAAGGACACCGTGCGCTGTCCACGCGGCCAGATCACCAGGGTGCTCGTCCGGTGGCCGAGCGCCGCGGAGCTCGGCTTCGACCCCGATGCGCCGTTCGTGGGGCCGGACGGCACCAAGCTCAGGGGGTACGTGTGGCACTGCCACATGCTCGACCACGAAGACCACGAGATGATGCGCAGGTTCCGGCTAGTCGACCCCCGCACGCCGCAGTCGGACCTCACCATGCCGATGGACGACGACATGGACATGTCGAGTGGCCACGGGCACGGCTGAGTTGGGTGCCCGCGGCGGGTGCTTGGACCGGCTTTGGCGACTCTCAGCATCATCGTGGGTTGGACGACCATAATCGGCCAGATGGACGACGACCGGTTCTACGACGTGCTCACCCGGCTGGTGGCGCTCTCGCCGGAGGGTGACGCCGGTCGCAACGCCTTGGTGCGGGAGGTGTGCGCGGCCGCCATGTCGTTGCCGCCGTTGGCGGCCCAAGGCGAGCCCGCCGAGGACCCGCAGCTGGCCGAGTTCGCCGAGCAGTTCGCCGTCGACGTGTCCGTCATCGGGTCCGAGCAACGTTCCGCCTTCATGTCGGCCATGGGCCGCAAGGCCTTCCACGTGGCGGCGCTGATCTTCATCGCCGACTTCGTGCCGCGGGTGCGGGCGGGTCTGACCGCGCTCGGCTTCGCTCCCGTCGTCGACCCCGTCGCGTGGGATCGCGACGGCGACCCCGTCGACCTGCTGCTCAACCGGTTCGCCCCGATGGTCGGGGCGCTGCGCGCGCTGGATCCCGTGACGACGGAGCTGATCCGGCTGCGCGGAGCGGTCCAGCACGACTGCCGGTTGTGCAAGTCGCTGCGTGAGGGGGCGGCGCTGGATGCCGGGGGTAGCGAGGCGCTGTACTCCGACATCGAGCGCTATGAGGCCTCCACGCTGATCGACGATCGGCAGAAGGCCGCGCTGCGCTACGTCGACGCGTTGATCTGGACACCGGCGAAGATCGACCCCGACGTGGCCGACGCGGTGCAGTCGCACTTCACCGACGCCGAGGCGCTCGAGCTGACCTTCGACGTGATGCGCAACGCCACCAACAAGATCGCCGTCGCACTCGGTGGCGACGCGCCGCGGGTCGCCGAGGGCACCGAGCGCTACCTGCTGGGCAGCGACGGCCAGCCGATCTACGGTTGAGGGCGCCTCCAGTCGCCACGTCGGTAACATGCCCCGCATGTCACTAGCGGTCGGCCAGGTGTTCGCCGGCTACACCATCGTCCGGCAGCTTGGAGCGGGTGCGATGGGCGAGGTCTACCTGGCCGAGCACCCCCGGCTACCGCGCCGCGACGCCATCAAGGTGTTGGCGCCGCAGGTGTCGACCGATTCGGAGTACCGCGAACGGTTCAACCGCGAAGCCCAAAACGCCGCCACCCTGTCCCATCCGAACATCGTCACCCTCTACGACCGCGGCGAGTTCGAGGACCAGCTGTGGTTGTCGATGGACTACGTCGAAGGCACCGACGCGTCGCGGCTGCTGATGGACAAGTACCGCAAGGGCCTGCCGCCCGACGAGGTGGTCCGGATCGTGGCCGCGGTGGCCGATGCGCTCGACTACGCGCACCAGCGCGGCCTGCTGCACCGCGACGTCAAACCCGCCAACATCCTGCTGGCCAAACTCGACTCCGGGGGCTGGCGCGCCCTGCTGGCCGACTTCGGCATCGCGCGCCGCGTCGACGACTCCACTCGCTTGACCCAGAGCAACATCGCCGTCGGCACCGTCGCCTACGCGGCCCCCGAACAGTTGATGGGGCTGCCGCTCGATGGCCGTGCTGATCAATACTCGCTAGCAGCAACGGCATTCGAGTTGTTGACCGGGTCGCATCTGTACCGGGATCGCAATCCGGCCGTCGTCATCAGTCAGCACGTGACCGCACCGCCGCCGCCGATCGCCGAACGCAAGCCCGAGCTCTCGGGGCTGGGCCCGGTGCTGTCCAAGGCGCTGGCGAAGTCACCCGACGATCGCTATGCCTCGTGCACCGACTTCGCCACCGCGCTCGCCCGCCACCTGGACGGCGTCGCCGACGAACTCGGCGTCAACGACGCCACCTTGGCCGCCGGCTCCTACGCCGCCAACCACCACGCGAAGAGGGCAAAGCGCAAGGTCCTGTCGTGGCGCATCCCGGCGGCGGCCGCGCTTGCGTTGGTCATCGTCGGGGGAGCGGTGGCGGCGTTCTTCCTGACCCGTCCTCACGGACAGGTCGCGCCATCCCACCCGGCGGCGGCGCCCACCGCGGCCGGCCCGGCGGTGCCAGTGGTGCTGGTCGGCGCCGACTGTGCCGTGCTCGGGGCCGCCGGAGTGAGCGAATCGGGCCAGGGCGCGTACTGCGCGCGACTGCCGGCGACCGGCGACATGATGTGGTCCCTGGTGCCGGGCACGGAGGTGCCGTCGCCGACGGCCACCGCCGGTCCCACTGACACCCAGTACCCCGCGGGCATCGAGCAGCAGGTCGACGTCTGCGTGCAGCAGACTGGTCAGACGCGCCTTCGGTGCCGCGAGGACGTGCGGCGGGGCAATCTGAGCGGGCCGGCCTGATTCCGGGGTGTCCCGCTTCGGAGTCTCATTGACCTCACCGGCCGCACTGGCGTAGGACGGGACGTGCGACCATGGTTGCCGCGCAATGCGCGATGGGGCGGTAGCTCAGTCGGTTAGAGCCGCGGACTCATAATCCGTTGGTCCTGGGTTCAAGTCCCAGTCGCCCTACGTCAGAGGCTGTTTTTCAAGATCAGTCTCGCCGAGTCATCGTTTATTCATCGTTTATAGGCGTGACAGCCGCGCACCAGGCCTTCCGCACCGCATCGAGAGCCTGTCGCGCAGAGATCGTGATGCGGGTCTGCCCGGCCAGCTGGGCCTGCCACACGGCGTCGGTCGGCGCGGAGGTGAACAGTCGCGACGCCGGCGGATGATTGGTGGGCCCATAGCGGCGGTAGAGGTGCGCGGCTATCCGGTCGATTGCGCCCAGCTCGCTCAACGCCCACAGGTCCCAGAGATCGCGAGCACCTTTGCGGTCGGCCCACGTCGACGTCTTCGACGCGGCAAACGCGGGCAGTGTCGGAACGAGCAGCTCGGCCGCAGGGGCGTCGGCGTAGCGCTGAACGATCGTCCGTCGCTCGGACGGCCAGACCACTCGGTCCCGAGCGGAGAGCAATTGGATGCGCACGCCCAGCCCACTCGGTGATCGCAGCACGGCGGGGAGGGTGCTCGCAATGCTGCCCAGCGCTGGTTCGAGGGTGAGCCGTCCGTGCGACCGCAATAGTGCGCGAGGTAGCGCTGCATCGAGGGCTGCGGCTACGGACTTGCGGTCGTCGATGGCGATCAAGTCGATGTCCTCGCTGAGCCGTCCGGTGGGTAAATGGGTGCGCGCCAATGCCGTGCCGCCGATGAATTGGACCTGGTCTCCGACGGTGGTACCGAGAAACGCCAGTACGTGTGAGATGAGGTGGTCGCGCTCGACCTGCGCGGTGGAAACACCGAATTGCGCTGCAATAGCCTCTCGTTCATCGTCGTTCACGTATCAGCCCAACCCTCGGCACGCCGCAGTGACGCCACCCGCAGCTGCTCGAAAGCAAGCGTTGAGAGTCGTTGTCGGTCGCTGCGCGCTAAGAGGGCGATGACTGCCGATCGAATGTCGACGTCAACCATGCCTAGTTCTGGCCGGTGAGCAAGATCGAGGACGGTCTGTTCGGGTGTCGTCACCAACGCGGGGCCCAAGGCTGTTTCGATGCGTTCAGCGTCCAGGCGGTCGGTGCGGCGTTTGACGAACCGCACGACGGCCGGTCGGTCCGATAGCTCTATCTCACGGTGCTGTCGAGGCACCGCGATCGTCGCCGTCGCCAGGGCGCGGGGAATCGCCCCGTGCAGCCGTGCTGCGCTCGGTCCCATCACCACGACGTCGTCTACCCCGTAGATTGCAGAGGCGATGCCCGCAGCGGCTGCCTCCAAGCCTGGCGTCCAACGTCGACCGATCATGTCCTGCGGGATGACCACGTAGTAACCGTCGGCGACGCGGTGGAGGAGTCCGCGTTCAGTGAGCCGGGCGAACTCTGCCCGCGGATGTGCGTAGATGTCGCCTGCGTCGCGTGGCCGGATGGTCTTCATCGGTGCCTGCGCGAGCATAGGTGGCATCGGAGTGCTGCGGCTGCGCATCATTACTCCTCCTTGAGTATGCAAATCGCATGTCTGTAACCTACGAAATGCATAGTCGAAGCGCAAGGATGGTGATTGAGGCTAACCACGTCGGGCTTAAGGATCGCTGACCAACCTGTCGAGGAGGTCGGCCACTTGGGTGTGGACCCGACCTCGGCTCATGTACTTGTCCTGGGTCATCGAGACGTTCGTATGACCAAGGTGGTCGGCTCCGATTCGCGCGGAAAGGCCCTCGTCGTCGATTAAGGTTGCGAGTGATTTCCTGAAACTGTGTGTGGTGACGTCCGGCACGCCGAGGTCGTCGCGCACCTGCCGCCATTGCTTGTTGAAGTTGTTTGGGTCCCGAAACGTACCTGCCGTCGAGGAGAAAATCATCGTCTGTTGGCCGAGGAACGGCAGCTGGCGCCGTACCTTCAAGACGTCGACGGCGAAGCGGGGCAGCGGCAGAGTGCGCAAACCTGCTTCGCTCTTGGCGGTGTCCTGACGCTGCAGACCTTGGCCCGCAGCGCGTCCCACCTTCCCGGTCACCGTCAGAGTACTGGCGTCCGGGTTGAAGTCGGTCCACAGCAGGCCCAGAAGCTCGGATTCTCGTAGACCAGTTGCGATCAACAGGGTGATCGGATCGATTAGGTCACGGTGTCGGCACGCCTCGGAGACCGGCAGTTTGTCTAGGAGGCTGCGGAGCTGTACGGCGGTCAGCGCCGTGGCACCCTTCGGCCGGCTTGTCGATTTGATCGATTGCACGTCGCGCACCGGGTTACTGCCGAGCACGTTCGCCATTACCGCCAAGTGGAGTGCGCCGTGCAGGATCGTCTTGGACTGCCGCGCCGTCACCGGTCCGTGCGCAGCTCGCATCGACCGCAGCGCAGCATCGATTCGGGCGGGTGTCGCCTCACCGATACGCACGCCACCAATGAACTTCTGCAGCTTGGCAGCTGCGTAGCCGTAGGTGTCGAGGGTTCGCGCGGAACGCCCGTCCTCAGCGAGACGCTTGAGGTGCTCTTCAACGAGCGCCGACAGCAGGGTCGCCAAGCCGATCGCGTCTTGAACTGGCAGCCGTCTCTCGACGAGTGCTTCCTTGAGTGCGTCCACCGCGAGCTTGCCGTATTGGTCGTAGTCGTCTGGCGGCCCGACACGTTGCACGATACGGGTGACACCGTCGCGGTCTCGGTAGCGGCATTTAGCCAGCCATGCCCCGTTGCCGAGCTTGATGCGGGTGATCTTCCCGTGGTCGCCGATGCGCAGCGACGGTCTGCCTGCCACGAGTCACCCCCGCTGTCGCCTGACAGCGCCCATCGTGCTGTCGACGTTGAGCGTCCGAGCAATCATCAACCCATGATATTCAAGCGGTATGACGCTTGTCCTGGGCGAATTGCTTCCGTTCCCAGGTAATTACATCGCTCAACAAGTAGCGCACGTGCCGGCCAAACTTGGCATAGCGCGGGCCGGTTCCCTTGGAGGCCCATTCAGCCGGCGTCTTCACCGGTAGCCCGTATCGGTCGGCGAGCTCCTGGCGGGTCAACCACTTGTCATCTGTGTTCTCGTCCATTGGCGGTCACTTCCTCATCGGTCCGCCCCAGTTCGGGTGTTCCAACTGTAAGTCGGCAAACAGGCATCATCCCCGCTATTTTGGCTAGGCCGAATCGCTCGTTCAGTTTGTCGGCGCGGCGAAAACACGCTCGCTCTGAATGAGCCATGTCAACCATTCTCATCCACACCCCATGCCTTTTCATCACACTCGTCTCAGTCACTGCGTCATTCCCACTGACTCCCAAACCCGTTCACTACAAGGCTAATCCGTTCACCTCACTCCAAACGCCACCCTCAAGAAACTGCAGTGGCACATTTGCACAGCGTGCGATACTGGTCGTGGTTGCGTATGGGGTGTAACCGAAAGTGACGGCGGGGCAGTCGTTCTGACTTTGGGGTTGAATAACAGGGTTGGTGGCTGCGGTGTTGACGATCTCCAAGTTGAAGCGGTGGTCGATCGCCTACTACCTCGACACCGCCCACTCAGCTCAGCGCGCCACCGCCGACTTCCAACGCGCCGGGGGCGGGTTGGGGGAGTACTACTCCGAACACGACACCCGCGCCCCGGTCTGGCTGTGCGCCGGTGACACTCATACCGCGGCGTCATTGGTCGGGCTTTCGGACACCCAGCGCGCGGGTGGTGAGGCCGACGCTGGGGTTGTGGCGCGCTGGCTCGATGACGGGGTCACCCCGAGCGGTGCGCACGGCCGGGCTCTGGGTGCGCAAGGGGTGCACGGTTATGACCTGACGTTCGCCGCGCCCAAGAGCGTGTCGGTGATCCGGGCGCTGAAGGCCGATGACGTGGTGTCGAAGGGGATCGCCGATGCGCACACCACCGCTTTGGTTGAGGCGATGGAGTACCTGGCCGCGCACGCCGGCTATACCCGGGTGCACAACCCGGTCACTGAGCAGAAGGACATGGTGCACCTTCCCGGTTTGGTGGCGGTGGCCTATCAGCACGAGACGTCGCGGTGCGGGGATCCGCATCTGCACACCCACGTCATCGTGGCCAACCGGCAAGCCCGCGCTGACGGGGTGCTGGTGTCGGTCGACGGGACCTCGTTGTTTCACGAAGCCAAGGCTGCCGGGGTGATCTATCAGGCCACCCTGCGCCGAGAACTGCACCAGTCGCTCGGCTTCGAGTGGGAACCAGTGGACCCGCACACCGGGATGGCCGAACTCGCTGGCATCGACCGCGCTTCCATCACCGCCTGGTCGCGCCGCTCGAGCCAGCTGCGGGACTGGGCGGCGCGCCACCTGCGCGTCCAGGACGCGCCTTTGAGCGCAGCGCAGCTCGCGGCCGCGCAGAAGGCCACCCGGCCGACCAAACCCGAAGAGCTGGCGTGGCCGGAGCTGTTGCAGCAGTGGCGGGCCGATGCGCGGGGGGTGCGCCTGGACCGCGCGTCCTTCGACCGGGCGCGCGCAGCGCGTCGCGCCGCGGCAAACACCCCGTTCGACCGGGCGCGCCTGGCCGATGCCGCCGAGCGGATCGACAATGCGGCGTTCACCCGGGCGGACCTGGTGGAGATCATCGGCGCACAACTCCCCGTCGATGGGGACCAGGCGCCGCGGGAGGCGGTGGAGGCCGCGGTCGACGAGCTCGGCATGCGCCTCACCGCTCCACGGCAGAAGCACCAGCGCGAGGGTCATGAGCGGTTCACCCTGAGTCGGATCCTGGCCGAGGAGGTCGCGGTGCTCGACATGGCCGACGCCCGTGACGACCGCACACAGCTGTGGGTGACGGAGGAAGACACCCGTGGCCTGTCCCCGGATCAGCGGGCGGCGGTGGAGGCGATTGGTCGGTCGCCGTGGTTGGTGCAGCCGTTGTCGGCGCCGGCGGGTGCGGGCAAGACGACCTCGCTGCGCGCGCTGCGCGCCGCCGCGCACCACCGTTACGGCGCCCGCGTGGTGGTGCTTGCCCCGACCGGGCGGGCCGTCGACGTCGCCGTCCGCGAAGGCGCCGGCGACGACGGTTTCACCATCGCCAAGGCCCTGCAAGATCTCCGCAGCGGCTCCTTGACGTTGGACCGTGGGACGCTGGTGGTGGTCGACGAGGCCGGAATGGTCGGCACCGACGACCTCCGGCAGCTCCTCACCGCCACCACCGAGGCTGGGGTGAAGACCGTGCTCGTCGGGGATCCCCACCAGCTCGCCCCGGTCAAGGCCCGCGGCGGGATGTTCGCCCAGCTCTGCGCGGATCTGCCCTGGACGCAACAGCTCTCGGAGGTATGGCGGATGCGCAATCCAGAGGAGCGCGCCGCCTCGCTGGTCCTACGGAATGGTGAACCGGAGGCGGTCCGCACGGCGGTCGACTGGTATCGGAACCATGACCGCCTGCGGTGCGGGGATCAGATCGCCATGGCCACCGACGCCCTGGAGGGCTACCGCAAGGATGTCGCGGTCGGCAAGGACGCACTGCTGCTCACCGACACCACCGAGATGGTCGATGCGCTCAACCGCCGCATTCACGACGACTCCATCCCCGATGACGCCCCGGCCGTGGTCGGGGCACGTGGGCAGCGCATCGCCGCAGGGGATCTGATCTTGTCCCGCCGCAACGACCCCACCGTCGACATTAGGCGGGCCGACGACCACGACGCATTGGCGGATCCGGTGCGCAACGGCGACCGCTGGCGCGTGGCCGCTGTCGACCCTCGCGCGAATCGGGTTGCGGCCGAACGACTGTCCGACCGCGCCGGCGCGGTGTTCGACGCCGAATACGTACTCGAACACCTCACCCTGGGCTACGCGACCACAGTGCACTCGGCGCAAGGGGTCACCGCTGACTCCACCCACACCGTGCTGGGGGATAAGACGACCCGCTCCTTGCTGTACGTCGCGATGACCCGCGGCCGAGACGCCACCACCGCCTACCTCTACGAACGCACCATGGAAGCGGAACACGGCCCGGCTATGGACGGTGGGCCGCACGTCATGCAGCGGGGGACCGCGAGCCAGGCCGCGGAACTCGCCCACGCCATCGTCACCACTCACGACGACGTCCCCGTCACCGCCCATCAGATTGCCACCGGGGCGCCAAGGCACTTGCTACCGCAGCGGGTCGCTAGCCTCCTCGCCGAACGAGATGAAGCGGTCGACGGACGCACTGCCGCCCATACCGAATGGCGCATAGCCGTCGAGGGTCTGATCGCGGCAAAGGATCAAAGCCGCTCGACCGACCGCGCGCGCACCCGCGATGATGGCGACGATCTCGAGCTATAGCAACTATGGGGCGACGCCGTGCCGTTGACCGACTAGCACGTGCACGTACTGGCGTCTCGGTGATGCTCAGGCTGCCAGCATCGATAAACCACTGCGATCCGCGCGGCGAGACTGATCTGGGCGATCCGTGTGACTGGCCCTGCGTTGCGTTATGACACAAGTGTCGATCACACGTGGCGCCCCGCTGTGTGGCAGTAGCCGGCAGGGCTACTTGTGTTCAGACCAACGGGATCCCGAAATCCGACAGTGGGTGGGTTGCTTGGAGCAGTTCCGAAGTGGTCGCCACAGCCTTCTCGGCGACGTCCTTTGGCATCTCCTTACCGCCGTGCACGGCGGCGTTCCGCGGCTCGATCAACCTTTGCTGGAAGCGGTCGGGCAGTGCGGCGACCTTTAACTTTTTCGCGAGCTCTGTTAGAGGCCGAAGCATCTTGTATTTGTCCATCAGTGCTTCGGCCATATCGGGGTCGACGTTGGCCGCGAGGTACGCGTCGAGTCTTGCCGTGAGCGCAATTTCTGCAGCCGTTCCTGCGTCGAGAACGGCCCGACGATATTCCTCCGTGTTAAAGAGTGATCGCGCATCCCGAAGCATCAGCCAGGGATCGGGAGGGCGCGTCGCTTCCCCCGTGAGCGACATGCACCTTTCCAGCTGTGCCCTGGTCAGTGGCTCTCCGGTGTAAGGCCGCAATTGAGGCATCCGAAGCCAAGACCCCCCTGGCTCCCGTCCGTCCTGCGGCTCAGTGATCCACATGGTCGTCTGACTGTAGGACTGACGCCGCTGTCTACCGAGTTCGATCAGATCCTGCATGCTCACCACGCCGATCCAGTCGGCCAGCAACGACCACCAGGCAGATTGGTGTGCGACCACGTGGTCGCGAGTGGACTGGAACTCGTCATCGTCGCTTGCTGCACCTTCAATAACAAAGCGAAGTTGCTCCACTACGAAGTAGTTCGGTGGGAAGACGGCAGTGTTCCAGTCTTCAGAGGGGTTCGGGTCGCTCCAATCTTGCAAGGATCCCCGCGCGCTATCGCCTGCGTAACGGGCTTCCGCTGCATCGCTTGCGTCTTGTTCGGCCCGGGATTCGGAATAGGGCGCTATGAGGTTGTGCTGGTGCACCCCTGGATCAAACTTCGGGAGCCTCACAGTCAGCGGGAAACAGGCTATGCGTGACTCGTAGCTCTGATCCAGACACTCGGGCAGGACGAGAAATCCTGCGTCGCATGACATATCGCCTTCGATGCGCATGACGGTCACCTATGTGCCCTCCAACCTGTTGTCGGCGTGAGCCGCCGGCGCTGTTGCGCCCAGCGTTGCAGCTCGACGTGCCTTATTATCCGAGCGCTGCTTGAGCGGCGGGGACGGGTTGCGACCGGTGGCTATCAACCACCACGAAAATTTGGTCGGAAGCCGCACTCGCGTCATGGCCTCCCTCTGTCGTCGGCCCTTGGGAGCACTTGGATCGCTTGCAATTGAGTGCTAAGTCGCTCTCAATTGACAATCTGCGCAGCGCGCTTGCGTACTCGCCAGGATGGACTGTCATTTCGCAACTGTTTGACTATTCGGTCGATCTGCGGGGCGCGCAACGCTGTGGGCCCAAGTTGCGAAAGAGTATTTAATGGCATGTAGATCCCCTCGCTCCGAAGGAATTCGGTCAGGCGCTCGATGGCCAAATCGGCGATCACGTCGTGTCGCTCGCAGATCGAACCCAAAGCACGGGTGACTGCGAACCGCACCATCGGATCCGAATCACTACTCAGTGTGAAGATCATCGGCACCATCCAGTCCTGCAGCGACGTCGATGCGAGCATGGACAGATATCTGCCCGCTTGACGACGTCTTTGGCCATCAGGACTCGCTGTCAGGGTTCGAAAGTGTTCAGCGGCTTGGTCGTTGGTGAGAAAGTTATAGGCGCTCGCGAAGCCAAGAGCCTCAACGAATACGGCCTCACCATAAGGCTCGGTAAACCCCCATCTGTCGGTCTCGGTGACAAGTGCTGCAAGGCGCTCCGAAAACCTCGATGCGAGTTCTGTCGACAGTGATGGCCGTTCGCTCACAAGGACGTCGAGAGCGCGCGACTTAGAGCGTCGGGCAATGAGGGGGTCGGCTAGGAAATCGAGTAAAGCCGCCCATGCTTCGTCATCCGATGATCGAGATAGAAGCACCGCGACGATCTCCGCCGGCTGCACAGTGCCCACCTTGTGAGTTCCGGCTGCCGCCTCTTTCGCCGCCCGCGCGAGGCCCGCTAGAGCCGCCCGCTTAGCTGACTGATGTACGTGGTCCGGCAAGGGCGTCTCGGTTCTGAGGTAGTGGTTGATGCTCTCAGCTAGCGCGCCCAAGGACGCATCGACACCTTCTATCAGCTCCGTGCTTACAGCCAATGCACTGCGGACAGCTGCCGCGGTGTCGGTCGTGCGCCCGTCAGTTTTCTGTGTCGTTGCAAGGGCAAGCCACCGCTCCTTCAGGTCGGCATCCACGTCAGCCCATTCGATGCGGCGAACGATTTTCGCAATCACAAAGTCGAAGGCCTGTTCACTAAGTCGCTCTGGGGTTGCGTATTCCAGGAGTTGTCTTGCGATCTCCCCTGCGGTCCCGGCTGCGGCTGCTAGCGCCGTGGCTGCGATCCACGCGTCTTCGTCTTTGGAGAAGTCAGCATGCCAGTGAAGTGGCGCGGTAGTTGGACCTCCCCGACGAATCACTGACAGCACTCGAGTTAGCGCTTTAAATGACTCCGCGGGTGCCATGACCTCTGCTGCAGCCGCGAGAACAATCATCTCGCTGGTTCGAAGTGACCGATCGGAAGTTCGCATTGATTCGATGCGGCGCCCATCGGAAAGCAAGGCACTCATTGGACCGGCTACGGTCAAATCGTTCACAAGCAGCCGAAGCTCGGCGTCGGCTCCTGCCAGTCGAAGAAGCCGAAGGCCGTCATCGGCAACGGCCGCAGGCAGCGTCGGCATGAACCGAATTAGGCGCATTGCGGCGAGTTCTCGACGAGATCGATATACCTCGCGGTGCCCGAGGATCTCGAGCCGTAGGTTCTCGAAGTATTGGTCAGGGCCGTAGTCAGTCGAGATCGCGCGACTCAATTTGGTCTTGAAGGTGCTATCTAGCCATCGTCGATACTTGCCCAGTTGGTCATCTTGGAGCTCGTCGGTAACGTAACCCATGTCAAAAGAGGGCAGGCTGAGGCTGAAGCCGGCAGATGACGATTTGACGGCGCGGAGCAAGTTTTTGATCGCGGCATCGGGCGAAACTTCGGAATTGTCCCGGAGGACAAGCTCGGGGGGCGAGCTGAATCGAACTAGCTCGCTTAGCCTCCGTACTTCGCTCAGGTTCGATTCAGTGGACTCACCGATGTCGTTGTGGCGCAGTGCGCGCTGCTGCAGTAGCAGCATCCTGCACAGTTGGCCCGACGGGGACTGATCCTCAACGAAGTTTAGTGCAGCGTCGAGAATTTTTAAGCATTTCGATACATCATCGCTTTCGCTCAGAAGCGCGCATGCAACCAAAGTAAGTGCGGTGAGTTTCGCGAGGTCTTCGCGGGTGTCGTCGGTGGTCAGAGCTTCAACGAGTGTGTCCACGGCGGACTCGTTGCCGCCCATCGCGTCGTAAATGGCCCGAATCGCAATGTCCTCGACGGGTTCATTGAAAATATGGTGCTGAGTCTGACCCTGCATCGCTTTGGCAAGCTCGGTAGTGGGTGCAGTTGGACCGTCCCCGGGATGCCCTCGCCGCGTGAGAAGGTCCGGTGCGATTACGGCTACGAGCCATGCAAGATTCACCTCAGGGGTCCTCTCGGTTGATGGCAATCTGAAGCGGGTGCTCCGCAGATGAATAGGTGTCGTCCTGAGATAAAGTGGTGTGCTTTCTGTTTACTATTTCGGAAATGAATCCGCTGAGGCAAAGGCCTAATTGCTCGTCGCTGTCCGCGGAGCGGAAAGTCAACTGATATGTTTGATTGTCTTGGTGTTCCATGTGAGCCAGCTCCATTAAAGCAGTCATCGATAAACTTTGATTGGGGCCCACCGAGATGGCTCTCGCATGGGAGCCTCCCTCGTCGTAGCGGCGTCGGAGTTCTTCGACTTTGCGTCTCGTCATCGGCCGACGCGCGATGAGGTCGTAAGAACGGTGCGCCGATACCAGCAGGTTCGGCTGAAACGTTGAACCTGAAACGAATCGATCTTCAACCTGTACACGTGGGGAGCCGGAGGATTGGATGATGGACTCGTAGGTCGGTCGCCAGGAGTCGTTCGCGTCGGCGTCTAGGAGGAAGTCGACGAGCACGAGGCTGTCGGGCGCGTGCGGGTGCGACGCTTGCCGCGCGTTCTCAGCGGCGTCGCGAATATCGGCTCGAAGTGATGCGATGTTGTCGACTATGTCCCTGACCCAGGTGACGACTTGGCTGTCTGGTTGTCGTGGCTTCACCACGTTCGTGTGGCCACGGTTGACCGCTGTTCGAACTTGGTCACCATCGACTACTAATGTTGCACTCGAGCGGTGGACGATCCGATCTAGTCCACCGACTATTGCCCAAAGGGGGATTTTATATTTCTGCGGGTCGATTTTGTCGCTATTCTTGGTGTCGACGTTCTCGCTAATGAATTTGCGGAGGGCTTGTTGATATCCGCTGTTTGGGGCTAGTTGATCGCTCTCACCTACAACGTCTCGGAGAACCGGGTATTCGGCAAGTCGTGAGCCGTCGAAAGGTGTGGCGATAAAGATGATGCCAGCGAGAACATCAAGAAGTCCGGGTTCTTCTTTGCGGTGAGTGACGTAGTTGCGCATCGCGTCGATCGAGATAAGTCCGCCCATGCTGTGTGCGACTATGTAGATTTCGTCGTATTGTTTTTTTGACAATTCATGAAGCCGTTCGGTAAGTATCTCGGCGACTTCGGGCACTGTTGGTCGTTGCAACCCCATGCGTCGGTGGCCGCTGAAATAGTCGAACAACGCAACGTCCATAGGTTCTCGCGACAGTTCATCAAAGACGAACCTTGGAAATTTTTTCCAAGTGGTGTACCCGTCACCTCCGAGCCCGTGAACGAAGATGATCAAGCGTTGTGCGCGCCGATCGCCGGTGTGGCGGTGGAGGTTGAAGAACGCTTCATTGAAAGGAAATTCTTCGAAGAGTATCTGATCGCGCACGTAGACCATTACCGAGCCGACCGTAATTCGACGCCGGCGTGTACCGAGATGGGACGTGTTGGCCGAGAGCTGTCGAGTCGGATGTACAGCCGGCAGGTCGGCCTGATCACGAATCGGGCGTCCGCCGTGTCGCTTCGCCATGCGCCAGCGCTCGTTGGCATGCGCGCATCGGTCAGGCCGTAGTTCTTCGAGATGTTGACTACGTAGCCACCTGGGTGCGCCGCGAGCCAAGACAGGTAGCCGGCGTCATCGCCGCGGAGTTCGAGCGCGCGCAAAGCATCGTCCTCGACCATGACTTGGAGCTTACGAGGACAAGGTTAGTTTTGTCGGCGGCCGCAGCGGTTGGGACAGCCACTGCCGCGGGTGGTGCGCTTCGACACAACGGCCTCCCATTCGGTCCCGCACATCGGACACAGCCACCACACCTTCTTGCTGCTGGCGGGCGCCACAGCATCGGGTGTGAGGTCACCGTTGCGGATGGGGTGCCATTCGGCCGCGACGTCAGGGTAACGGTCCGCAAGGGAGTTGCCGGGCTTTGGTCTACTGCGCGCCTCTACGCTGGCCTTGCGTCCGCATTCCGGGCAACCGACACCCGTTGCGCGGCTGCCGATCACCGCGTGCCAACTGTTGCCGCACACCGGGCAGGTCCACCACGCCTTTCGTCCGCTGCCGACGGTCACGTGCTCGGGGGACAGCGGGGCGTTCTTGACGTAATCCCACTCAGCGGCCAGGGTCGGCAACTCCGAGGCCAGCGATCGGGCCCGGGGTCGTCGGATTTCGTCCTCGGCCGCCGCGGCGGCCCAAGCAGCGTCGGTGGCGAGGTAGTGGTCGTGGTGTGCGGCGCGGTGACCCAGTTGATCGAGCATCGTGAGAACGGCCTTGGCGCGAACCACTTCTGAAGAGAATTTGGGAACGACGACGTCCCAAGGACCGATTGGTTGCAGCTCCTCCCGCACGCGGATGACCGTCCACCCGGCCGCGTTCAAGGCCGCCGTCTTCCGGTGGTCCTTCTCATGACCCTCGGGGGTCTTGTGAAACCTGTTGCCGTCGAACTCGATGACTACATTCCACGTAGGTGCGACCATGTCGCAGTTCAATGGTCTGCCCTTGGGCGGGCGGATGACCGTGTGCTCGACCTCGATGGGCACCCCGGCCGCTGTGAGCTCGTGGCGTAGCCGGATCTCCTCGGCGCTGGTGCCCCACAGGATGCATTTCGGGCAGCCCCGCGCCTTGGTACGGTTGTTGATCATGGCCTGCCATTCGTGACCGCGGGCGCACAACCACCACGCCTTCCTACCGCTGTTGCCCGTGACATCGGCTGGGATAAGGTCGCCGTTGCGGGTGGGGTGCCACTGGCTGGTCAGCTCGTCGTCCTGCTCAGCCAATGACTGTCCTGAAGTTGGCTGCGCAAAAGCAACTGCTGACTGCTGGGTCGCACATGCCTTGCAACCGGAACCAACCGCGCGACTAACGATTTGGGCGTCCCACTCATTGCCGCAGTCGGGGCACAACCACCAGGCGCGTTTGCCGCTTTTCGCGGTGACCATGGCCGGGTTGAGTTCTTGGTTGCGGGTGGGGTGCCATTGCGCGGCGAGTTCAGGCAGGCGCTCGGCCAGCGACTGGCCCGGCTTGGGTGCACCAAGCGCGGCGCCGGCGCGGCGCCGCCCGCACTTCGGGCAGCCCGAACCGCCGCGTGTCCGGCTGATGATGATCGCCGACCATTCGTGTCCGCATGTCGGGCAGAGCCACCAGGCACGGACGTTGCTTGCCCAGCGAAAGTCGGCCGGGTGCAGTGCTCCGTTCTGGACGGGATGCCATTGCGCTGCGACGTCGGGATAGCGTTCCGAAAGGGCGGTGCCAGGTGGGACTTTCGGGGGAGGCAGTGCCCGGTCGGAGTCTTCGAGGGGCGAGGCCTGCGGGGTCCCCGTGGGCAAATGACCGTCGCCTGTGTTGGGTCGGACGGCATGAGCACGGCGTCCTCGGCGACTGCATCCGGGGCAGCCAGCGCCGGCGGCGCGATTGCCCACCGATGCCTCCCAGTCCTTTGCGCAGTTGGCGCATCGCCACCATGCCGTCCGTTTTGCGGAGAACGCCACGTCGCTGGGTGTGAGGTCGCCGTTGTGGGTGGGATGCCATTCCGCGGCGACTGCAGGGTTGCGCTCGGCCAACGACCCGCCAGACTTCGGCTTGCGCAACGTGGCGTGCGCGCATTTGCGACACGAGCTGCCGCTGCTGCGGCTGGCGACCCAGATCTGCCACTCATGACCGCAGCGTCCGCACAGCCACCAAACCTTTTTGTTGCTGGCGTAGCCGACCGTTCCGGGAGTCAGGTTTCCGTTGCGACTGGGATGCCATTCGGCGGCGACGTCGGGGAAGCGCTCGGCCAGCGAATCACCTGGCTGGGGCAGGCTCTTCAGCCGCCCGGTTTCGCGGCGGGCACATGCTGGGCAGCCATGGCCGTGGGTGCGACTAGATACCCGCGCCTGCCAGACGTGACCACAGGCCGGGCACAGCCAGAACGCCTTCAGCTTCGCGCCGCCCG